>JAHDHV010000125.1 GCA_020631155.1 Bacteroidota bacterium
ATGCGAATGGAACTGCTACTTTTACCTATACAGCAGGTACCGCTTATAATATTACCGTAACTGATACAGAAAGTTTATGCGTATTCGGCCCATTTGCAGGCGCAGCTCCAGATTGCTCTGCTCCTTGTGCAGCTGATAATGGAACCCTTTCAATTGGAAATTAATTTGTCCGTTTTAAAGGCTATTTATTAACCAAAAAACAGATGAATTATGATAATTGAAAAAAATAATATATCTATAATGAAAACAATAGTGTTATGGATACTTTTGTGTTTTTTAACACTAAACTTACATGCCCAATGTACCAACAATGGCAATGTGCCTAGTATTATAGAGGGCAATGATGTTACAGTAACAACTACAGGAGAAAATGCTACTTACACTATGTTGTATGTGTTGGTAGACCCTAGCACTGGTCAAGTAGTGATGAGTAATAATACTGGTACATTTTCTACAACAGGTTTAACAGTAGGGGTTACTTATGAAGTCTATGGTTTAAATTACGATCCTAATGACCCTCCAAGCGGCTTGCCAATTGGTGCAGGTAGTATGTTGTCTAGCATTACTGGAGGTTGTTTTAATACAAGTGATTTTACAACAGAATATGTGTGCTTTACAGTAGCTAGTGCTACTTGTGTAGCAAACAGTACAGTATGCGAAGGTGCTCCAGTGATTGCAGTTACCACAGGTAATAATACAGCTCTTACTACAGTCTATGTATTGGTAGATGTGGCTACAGGTTTAGTAGTAGCTTCTAATAGTACAGGCGATTTTACCGCCGATGTAAGCGCGCCTAATAGTTATCAAGTCCATGTACTAAACTATGATACTGCCAATCCACCTAGTCCACTACCTATTAATGCAGGTGATGATCCTACAACAATAGGTGCTACAGATATGGGTTGTTATGATAGTGACTTCTTGACAGAATATGTTTGTTTTACAATAGAATCTTGTGGATGTGTAGAAAGTAGTACTGTATGCGAAGGCGATCCAGTGATTGCAGTTACCACAGGTAATAATACCACACTTACCACAGTTTATGTATTGGTAGATGCAACTACAGGTTTAGTCGTAGCTTCCAATAGCACAGGTGATTTTACCGCCGATGTAAGTGCTAATAATAGCTATCAAGTGCATGTATTAAATTACGATCCTGCTGATGCGCCTAGCCCATTGCCTGTTAATGCAGGGGATGATCCAACAACAATAGGGGCGACAAATATGGGTTGTTATGACAGCGATTTCTTGACAGAATATGTGTGTTTTACTGTTCAATTTTGTGGTTGTGTGGAAAGTAGTACGGTATGTGAAGGTGATCCTGTTGTTGCAGTTACCACAGGGAATAATACAACGCTTACCACAGTCTATGTATTGGTAGACCCAACCACAGGTTTAGTAGTAGCTTCCAATAGCACAGGCGATTTTACCGCCGATGTAAGTGCACCTAATAGCTATCAAGTACATGTATTGAACTACGATCCTGCCGATCCACCTAGTCCATTACCTATTAATGCAGGAGATGATCCTACAACAATAGGTGCCACAAATATGGGGTGTTATGATGATGATTTTTTAACAGAATATTTGTGTTTTACGATCAATCCAGTACCTGATCTTTCTGCCACAGGACCATTTCAAAATGTTTGCCCTTCTCTTACAGTAGATATTACCAATGTAGTAACAGACAACAATGCTGTAGCCACTCCAACGATTACTTATTGGACAGATATGGCGGCAACAACAGCATTTACAGGCAATCCTGCTGCGGTAGCTACCTCACAAACTATTTATGTACAATATGCTGTAGGTACCAATCCAGTTTGTAGTGATATTATTGCAGTAGATGTTGTGATTGTTACTTGTGCAGTAGATTGTCCAACAGTAGCAGTTACAGATGTAAGCCCAATTGTTTGTGATGGCGGCTTAGGCTCTGAATTAGGCGACTGGCAAACAGCTGTTGCAGCTGCAAATCCTGTAGCTGACCCCGACAATACCTCCACAGGCATTGTATATTCTAGTACTGATTTAGGGGCTACAACAACTACAACACCCGATGGCGATGTAAGTGCTATAACTGGTACTCATTCGGGGATAGATAATTGTGAAATTGAAGCTCAAACAGTATATGCTTACTTGGGATGTGATGAGGACAACCCTTCTGATGGGATAACAGATTCCTACCAATTAGTAGGCACATTTACCCTAAGCGTTTATCCTGATATTGCCAGTCAAGCAAATGTAGTTAATAATGATGGAGGATGTGGCCCTTCTCTTACTTTGGCATGTACTACAGACTATACAGTTACCAATGATTATGATGGTAGTGGAGCAAATCCCAACTTTAGTGCTGAAAATGGCGCAGGTAATGTTACATTTACTGTTTCTTTAAACAATGCGCCAGCAGGTTTAGGTGCCGCTTGTATTTCTAATACTTATACTGCTGCTTACGATTGCACAGAGCCTTCTGTTTCCATTGATAAAAACGATGCTGATAACAGTGATGATACGCAAACAATTCCCGTTGGGGGAACTGCTACATTTACCATTACGGTAACAAACAATGGTACAGAAGACCTTTGTAATGTAGCGGTTACTGACCCAAATGGTGCTAGTTGTGAAATGACCTATACGGCAAATGCTGGTGTATTAGCAGTTGGTGAATCATGGACTTATACTTGTACTGTAACCAATGTAATAGATAACTTTACCAATACTGCATTTGTTACTGCCGAAGGATGTAACTCAACTAGCGGTGTAACCGATAATGATCTGACCCAGGTAATCGTAACTTGTCCTGCTTTTGCAGGGGGAGCAACTGCCAGCCTACTTTGCCCATCAGAAGATGCTACTGCTACTGTAAGCGGTTACTACGATGGAGCAGGTTTTGAAACATGGGTTATTGTTACAGATAATTTAGGCATTATAGTAGGCACTTTCCCCGTAGATGCTAATGGCGAAGTTAGTATCCCCTATAGTTTCTGGGCTGATCAAGATGAAAATTACTTTATCTACAGTTTTAACTATGACACCAATGTGCCACCAGACCCAATGCCAATGGTAGGCAGTAATATTGTGATGATAGGTACTGTAAGTGAGGGATGTTTTGATAGGTCTACCACAGGAAGTCTTTTATATGTACCTACTCCATTAGCAGTTGATTGTGACGAACAACCCGATGAAGGTGATAATGGTGGGATAACTCCATTTTATTATAATAGCCATGAAATTTGTATTAGTGGCGGAACACCACCTTATGACTATTGGTGGAGTACTACTGGTTATGTGCGTCATGCTATTTTGGGAACAGGGGAAATTAAAATTCTTTATAGTGATCATGCTGTTTGGGCTGTTACAGTTACAGATGCGAATGGCTGTTCTGATCAAAGTTGGGAATTTACCAATGATCCTAGTGCAGTAGGTGGAGCAGGCAGTATTTTAGATATTTATGCAGATATTGTTACACCTTCAAGTACATGTAATGGAGCAACTGGCAGCGTTGAAATATTTGTTGAAGGCGGTACACCACCTTATACTTACGATTGGTCAGGCCCATTTACATGGAATGGAACAGGACAAGGCACAAATATGATTACCGAAGTACCGCAAGGCTGGTACACTGTTGTCGTTACAGATGCAGCAGGAGATACAACACAAGATTGGTATTGGGTACACTGTAATTTCTCATATACCGCACCTGATGGTTCACAACTGATCGGTAGAGGAAAAGTAACTGATATTACACGTGATGCAGATATTGGAGCTTATCCAAATCCATTTAGCCAAGAAACAACTATTGAGTTTGGTGTTAATGAAACAGAAAACATCAGTATTGTTTTATATGCGATAGATGGAAAACAAATAAGTCAGTTATTTAGGGGACAAGCGAGAGCTGGCGAAGTCTATACCCTTCCTTTCAAAGCAGGTCGTTTGCCTGCAGGTGTTTATATGCTTAGATTAAATACCGAGACAGGTAAGATGAAGCATACAAAACTATTTGTATCACCATAAATGAATTGCCTGTTTTTTTCCTAACACCTATAAAATAGGAGCTAATTTGAACTCCATTCAAAGCCCCTTACTTCCCAGCGAAGTAAGGGGCTTTTTAGTAAAAGGCGATAATTTCAACTTATTATTGTAAGATGATTAATGTATCATGGGCAACTTTGCTTTAAGAACATCTAACCGGATGTGTACGTGAAAATTTAATAAAAAAATTGTCATTTAAATGTCATTTTATGTTTTTTTTTGAGTGGTTATTTGCTGTAAATTATGTTGTGTACTAATTTGATAGTCATTGTTTTATAGTTTTTGTATCTTGTTTGAAATAATTACATGTATATATGTTTTTTTAGTTGTGTTTAATATTTTGATTATTAGTGTTTTATGATTAAGAGATGATGAATGAATTATACTTAAAGATATTTTGTACAGCTTTTTTTTACAGTTGATTATGTATTTTTTATGTAGTTAATTGTTTTTTTAAAAAGGCTTATTATGAAATTCATCTTTATTTGTGATGTGAATAAAAAAGTATTTGTTTTTGTTTTTTTTATTTTAATCTGATTTTTAGTTTTTTATTTCCATTCTTTAAAGTTGCTTCAAAGAAAACAAAGTGTGGCATTATTACAACTGCCAAAAAATGTACACACTTTTAGTCAATTCAATTTTCTAACTTTACTTGCAGATTTAGAAAAGTTTACAATACAAGTGAACTTTTTAAAAATAAGGAATAGAAATACTACTGTATTTGTGAATTTAGGGAAGGTATTTAATAAAACAAAAAATGGATTCATCTACATAATTTGGCCGTTAGTAAGATGAACCCATTCGATACAACACATTTGACCTCACTACTTTTATGGGTGAGGACTTTTATGTTCATTTGCTAAAATAAATCAAAATGTTCATTTTAACAACATCAGTAAGTTAAAATTTGATAACATTTCATGTTTAATTAATAATGAGCATAAAGTCCTACCTCTTTTCCTTCCAAGTTTAAATATTAAAATATTTAATTTTTAGTTAAACTAAAATCCATACACAATGAAACATTATTTAGCGAGTATTCCGCTAATGTGCTTAGTATTGTTGCTATCAGTTGGCAACTCCGAAACCTATGCACAGCAGAGTACTAAAGAAACCAAAGCAAAGATGCTGCAAACGGCAGCACCTAGCAAAATGCAAACACATAAGGCGGGCAAAAAACTGTCAATTGAAGAAATTAAAGCCTTGAAAGCGAAGCAATTAGAAGAAAGAAATGCCAAAAGAAAATTGAGAGCCACTAGTAAAAAGCAAGTAGCTACTAGTGTTAAAACATCTAATGGGAAAGCAGAGATGATTTCTTTCAATAATAAAGCATTGACAAGCAAAAAATTATTAAAGAAAAATAAACAATTGAGTGCTAATGCAATAAGCTTACGTGAAAGAGCACAAGAAATGAATCAAAAATATGCAAAACAGGGCTTTAAAGCAGTGATCACCAATGTTGGCGGTAAAGAATTTATAGAACTAAAAGAATTACCACAACAGTATGGTATGGCTCCTGAAAGAGCCAAAAAATAATTCTCCCTAAATCAAAAAAATAAATAAAATGAAATATAAATATACAAAAATATTTGCTTGTATATTAGTGCTGTTGTTCATAGGTAGCACCAATATTCAAGCACAAAATTGTACAACTGCACTGCAACCGCAAAGTGTAACAGTTTTTCAAGGCCCACCTTCAGGTATTCCACCAACTGCCCCAGGCACATTAGTAGAGTCAAGCACGATTACAGTACAATGGGACCCTCAATGTGGCACTCGTGCAGGTGATGGCTGTGAATTTGGTGATAATAATTCCTTATTTTGGTATGTAGGTTTATACGGACAAAATGCGCCAGTACCCAATGGTATTGATGCAGAGTGTGGATCTTCATCTGTAACTTTAGATTGTCCTGCTGTTGCTCCAGCTGTTGGTTTGATAGTGAATGGTGGTGGAGACTATAATGGTTTATGTTTGGCACCCAAATCATCTACTTGTACCTCTTCCGAGTTTAGCCAAATGCGTCCTCCTGCCGGTGGTGACATCACTTCATGGCATACATTTGGAGATGATGGGCAAGGTTTTTTGGGAGCTTGTGAAGCCCTACCTTTAGAGATGACCCTTCCTGTTTGTCCCGGACAATGTTACAATGTAGTAGTTTGGGAGTTTGTGATTGACCAACCTTCTGGTACAGGTCCTAATGCTGATGGCGGTGCTGGTGGTACGGGTAATACATTACCTTTCGCTGGTATGGATGCGAATATCTCCTGTGGAAATATAACTTTATTAAGTGAATCACCTCCTTCTGATGTGGTTTCTATTTGTATTGATGCAGCAGATAATACGGATAATGCAATGATCCAAAATCCTACATTAACTGTAACCAATAGTGTAAATGGTGATCCTGCTGCAAGTGTATGTGCTGCTTTAAATAATGCAGCTTATGTAGGTACTTATCAAGGACAGCCAGAAGATATTGGAGACCCTAGCCTAGCTGATCCTTGTGAAGCATCTAATGTAGATCAAGGTATTCCAGCTATCAACAATGCGAGTGACCCATTATTATCAGATGGTAGTGTTGACCAAACCTTTGGTGGTACTGGTAATGCTGGCGATGCTGGAGATATTTCTGTAGTATTAGGTGGCGCAGGTAATTCAGCCAATGGACAACTTGGTTTAGGTGCTAATGTAGTAGAGGTCAACTGTCGGGAAGCAATCGGTATTGTATTCTCTACACCAGAAGGTTGTAAAGGTTTTACAGACCAAACTGTTTTTGGTCTACCTGCTTGTGATTTTTCAGATGGTAGCCTGCTTTCTACTAACGCTAAAGTGTATATTACGAATAATGGTACTCCATTACCATCAGGTGTGCAACTTGCACCTTATCCAGCTTGTTATGCTGGTGGTAGTGGTACTGGTACTTGTGCTACTAATAGCGCAACAGGCTATGGAGCTAACTATACGGCACAGTTTGGTAACTTCATTTCTGCTGATGATGTTAATGATCCCTGTATTACCAATCTTGTAGGCAATCCATTTGAAGGTAGTGGTACCAATCCATTTACCTTACCCGGTGCTTTAAGTGGTATTGATTTTGGTGATGGAGTTGCTCGTGATGTGTCTACTATCTGTGTGACTTATGAAGACCCTTGTGATGGTTCTAACTCTGTTACTTGTGTTAAATTTATTTCTGATGCTCCGCCTTTGAGTGGTAGTGTAGTGGCTTGTAACGAAACTTGCCCGGGTGCTGGTGATGGTCAGTTAGTTGTTTATAATGTTGCTGGTGGTTCTGATGACCCTAACTCAGATTCTGACTATACAGATGGTTTGTCAGGTGCTGGAAGTTATTCAGTGACTACTGTTGCTGGTCCCGCTCTTCCTGCATTCACTTATCAAGGTGGTTCTACTTGGGCAACTGCTGCAAGTGTTGCTCCTGGTGTTTATACTGTTGAAATTAGAGATGCATTAGCTCCTAATGATACTTTCGATGCAGATGGAGATGATACAATGGCTGCTTGTGGTGCTGCTTGCCCTATCCAATTAGTTGTAGAAGTACTTCCTGGACCTGTATTAACTTCAACTCCTACTGTAACTGCCGGAAGTTGTACGGCAAATGGAACAGCTTCTATAAATATAGAAAAATTGTCAAGAACAGGTAATGGACAAGTGATTGCTTCAAGTGGGCCAGGCACAGTTCCAGGTGATTTTGCCACTATAAGTTCAAGTACAACTACACCTACTAGTGGTTTATTTGCTGGTTGTCCTGATGATATTTTAACCAACGCAGCAGTTGTAGAAATTTGTATTACTAATTTCCAAAATGTTACTAATAACTCTGGCAGTGATTTGGCAGGTACACAGATCGCTTTAAGCGTGAATGGTTCTGGTCCCGTCTCATTTATAAGTAATGGTAATGCCTTTGGTGGTGGCGGCTCTCTCGGTACGGGACCCGTTACTATGTGTTATACATCCGAATCAGGCGGAGGTGCTGGACCAGATAATGCAGGCGGTACTTATGGTGCCTTCTTTGCAGGTTTAGCAGGAAATGGTTTAAGCATTGGCTTGATTGCATCAGATGGTTTTGGAACAGGTGATAGTTACTCCTATGATGATATTACTATTACCATTAATGATCAAGTTTGTACTACAGAATCGAATATTACTGCTTTTTGTGATGATGCAGGCCCTGATAATGGTGATGGATTAGGAGCTATTACTTCTGCTGACCAAACCATTATTTGGACAAGTGCCGCAGCTGATGAAACTACAGCAGAACCATTTAACTTTTTAACTTTCCCTAATGGAGATGGCGAAACAAGTGTGGAATTTGATAATACGGCAGCATTTAATGCTGGTGTAGCTGCTGGAACAGTTATTTGTTATGATGCGACAGCTTATGTCCCGGGTAATGAATTTGATGATGCCAATAATATTACAGACAATCAAAGCTTTATGACAGATTGTTATAAAGGAGTTTGTTGTGAAATAACTGAGCAAGTCTGTTTTACTGTAGTAGATTGTCGTACTTGTCCTGCTGCTGCTGATGTTATGGTTGAGCCAACACCAATTTGTGATGGTGATTCTTACAACCTATCAATGGTAGTTGCTGTTGATTCGGATGAAGATGGCATACCTGATGACCCAACCGTAGCTGTTGATCCTGCACAATATACCGAAGGTGTGGATTACTACATTCAATGGGATGTGTCTTCTGATGGTGGTGCAACATGGGGAACTATCTTTGATGGCGATCCTAATGGCGCAGCTCAAACAGGTGGCGCAGCTTTTACTTATACTCCACTTCAACCTGTTTCTGGTTGTACGCCCGAAGCTTATCAATTTAGAGTTTATGTAGCTTGTTTATTACCAGGAGCACCTTACTCTCCAGCCTTGCCTTTCCAATATGATGGAAGCTTTGATTCTGCCGATGCTTGTGATGCAGTTGCTACTGCTGATCCTACAGTACAATGTTTTACTTATCCTGTAGACCCTGATATTCCTCCTTGTGCGACTATTACTACTATAGATTATACAATTGGTGGAAATACAGCTTGTTGTGCTCCTTCTTGGGCATCAGAGGCAAATGTGGGCTTTGTTGGTCCTGATGGCTCTTGTTCTAATCAAAATGGAGGAGATTTAGGCTTTCCGGATAGTCAAAATCCTTTTGTTATTAATGGTACGGAAAATGGTCTTTATGGTGCTCCTTTATCTGGTGGCCCTATTCAAATCTGTTTCTTTGATGATTTTAATGATGGTGGAGATGATGGAACCATTGACCAATTAGTATTACAAGTAAATTATGAAGTACCACCAGATTGCGACTTTGTACAACCACAACCAGCTGAATTAGTGGGTAATGTGACAGGTGAAGTTCAAATATGTACTGACCCGATTTTAGGCGTTGATTATACACTTCCTCTTGCTGGTGGATGTGATCCTACGGTTACAATTTTATGTACTCCTTATGCTGGTGCTTATGATCCAGCTACAGGCGCAGGTGCTGTTCCCGGTGAAGAAGGTGCATTAGTATTATACTCTACAGATGGTGGAACTACTTATACGTCTACTGACCCTTATGATGCGGTCTCTGTAACAGCTACCGATAATTCAGATTTATCAGACCTGACCGTAGAATATCAAATTCTAGTACCGGGTTGTCCTACTGCTTGTAATGCAGTTACGGGTACATTTATGTTATCTTATCCTGATGCACCAACTACCACTCCAGATGCTGTTTGTGCTGGTGATGCCGCAGGCATTACAGGTTTAACAGCTACTTGTGGTACTTGTCCAGCTTCTGTTAATGCTGACTGTGTAGAAAGTGTAAACTTAACAGATAATGGAGGTGCAGACGGACCATTCGGCGGAACAGGAAACGCCAATAATCACAGTTATACAGGTACTTGTAGTGGAACAACTATTGAAACTACTGCTAGTGTTGCTTCACTAGATGTAAGTGTGCTTGGGTATGTTCCTAATAATAATGGTGCAGGCTTAAATGGAGAAGGTTGTAATGATATTGGTTGCCCACCAGACCCAGCAACATTTGCAGGAGAAAACTACTGGGTAACTATTAGTGTTGCTGGTACTGTTGTTTATGATTGTCAATATGATCCTGCTGGTAACCTTGTTACTTGTTTTACTGGTACAGGTGACCCTCTAGCTAGTGATATTTCTATTGATAATGCTACTGACGGTTTCACTTATAATCAAGGAGATGCTGTTGTTGTTGATGTATATCCTAATTGTTTTACAGGATGTGGTGCAGAAGGTGGAGATGCAGATGGCGTTCAATATCAAAATGAATGGGATGCAACAGTAACTACTTATTTTACAGCTACTTTCCCAGGCACAGCCATTGCAGCACCGCCAATTGCCCTTACTTGGTGGGATGCAGCAACAGGCGGTACTCAACAAGGAACAACTAGCCCATTAGACCCAACAGGCTTAACCGCCGCAGAAGGTGCTTTTGACATTAATACACCCGGCGATTATACGTTCTATGCACAATGCGCTTGTGGTACTTGTACAAGCCCAAGAACACCAGCCGTATTCACCGTTTATCAAAACCCAACCGCAGTTCCAGCAGCTGGAGCAGCTTGTGAAGGTCAAGGTAGTGTAACAGTTACTTCTAATCCTGCCAATGGTACTGCTCCTTATACCTTTAGCTGGAGCGGCCCAAGCGGACAAGTTGCCACAACTCAAGATGTTACCTTAAACCCAGTTGGAGCAGGTGACGCTGGGACTTGGACGGTAACCGTAACAGATGACAATGGCTGTGAGGTAATAGAAACAGTTATGGTAACGGTAAATGCTCCGCCTACCATTGCACCTACCGCAAACATGCCTTGTGATGGCCAACAAGATTTGAATATTACAGGAAACCCTGCTGGTGGTACTGCTCCTTATACTTTCTCTTGGCAAGGACCTAGTGGGCAAACTTCTAATATGGAGAATCCAACAGTAAGCCCAGGCACAAATGCCAATGATGAAGGTACATGGAATGTAACTGTAACAGATGCCAATGGTTGTACAGGTACAGGCTCGGTAATTGTTACCATTAATGATTTACCAGTCGCACCACCAACAGTTCCGTTTACCATTTGTGAAGATGGTGCTGTTCCCGGTGGCTCAGGTGTTGAAGCTACAGGTTGTACAGGTACGATTAACTGGTATACCGCAGCTACAGGCGGAACATCAGTTGGTTCAGGTACTCCTTTTGACCCAACTACCGCAACAGGCACAGCAGCAGTTGATCCATCTATGCCGGGAGCTTATACCTTCTACGCAGAATGTACAGACGCTAATGGATGTATCGGCCCTAGAAGTCCAGTTATATTCAATGTTTATGCATTGCCAGTATTATCAACTTCAGAAACTTGTGAAGAAGATTGTATCGGTACTTACTCATCTGATATCATGATTAATTTAGGTACTTGGAACTCTATCTTAGACGGTGTTGATGTTTCTTATACTGTTACAACTACTGCTGGTACATTAAGTGCTACTTCTATTAGTGGAAATGCCACCGTAACTGTAAGCGGAATTCCTGCTGGTCAAACAGCCACAGTTACAGTAGTTACAGGTACAGAAAACAATGTTTGTTCAGCAGATATTGTTACTGTTGATCCTGAATGTCCAATTTGTCCGACTGCTGTAGGTGATTTTACAGATGTAGAATACCAATGTGAGGCAGGAACGCAAGCTCCTAGCTTACCAACAGATGCCGAAATTTTAGCTACTGTACAAGCCATCAATTCAGGTGGTGCTAATGATCTTAGCTTAGTCAGCATCTTATGGTCGCCAAGTCCTAATGCAGTACCAAGCTATACAGGAGATGGATGTGAAACGCAAACATTTGATTATACATTAAGCATTATCTGTTCAGAAGGTAACGGTGCTTGTAACCTAGTGGATGTAAGTGTATACAGCATTACCGTATTCCCTGAAATTTCTGGCAGTGTTAACTATCCTGAATCTCCAGTAGAATGTGAGGTAGAATTAACCATGAGTTGTCCAAGCTTCGATGTAAACTGGACAGCGAATGACCAAGCAGGTGGAACAGTGACAGGTACACAAGCAGACCTTATCCAAACACCTACAGGTTACATCTTTGATCCAGATGCTTTAATTGTTCCTGCTGGAAGTATTGGAGATGTTGAATTTACCATCATTAATCCTGATCCGAATGTACCTGCTGATTGTGAGTCATTTACGCTAGATTCTGAGTACACTTGTTGTATTGCAGAAGCAGGCGGAACAGTTCCAGAGGATGTATGTCCTCCTGGCGATCCTGATAATCCATATGATGCTGATTTAACTGTTTATGTAAATGGATGTGAAATATTTAATCTATATACCACGCAGTTATTAGTAGTAGATGCCAATGGTGTTGTTTTGGGTATCTATACAGTACCTATCAACGTATCACCAGTACCAAACTTGGGCAATGGCTCTATAGATATTCCTTACGCAGACTGGTCAGCGTGGGCAGGACAAGAAGTATTTTTCTACACTTATAGTGAGCAAAATTCTAACCCTCCAGTACCAACACCAACAGTAGGCAGCACATTAAGCGATATTGGTAGTTTAGATGACATTTGCTTTGATCTATCTGTAGCCTCTCCGCCACTCTACTTACCAAATCCTATGGTAACAGAATGTGAAGAACAATTCTACGAAGGTAGTCAAGGTGGTATCACGCCATTCTACTACAACAAACACCGCATTTGTGTTAGTGGTGGTACACAACCTTATAACTACCACTGGGAAACAACAGGTTATGTACGTCACTCTGTAGATAAAACGCCACTTTATGGCGATGAAATGTTAGTCATCATCTATGGTGATCATGCAATATGGGCAGTAACGGTTTATGATGCAAATGGCTGTACCATTATTCCTGATTGGGCATTTACCAATGATCCAAATGGCGCAGGTGCTACTTCCGAAATCTTAGATGTATACAATGACTACATTATACCAGCTAGTGACTGTTATGAAGAAGATGGAACAATCACTCTTTATACTGAAGGTGGTATTCCGCCTTACACTTATGATTGGGACGGTCCATTTGTAGCTAACAATGTAACTGTATCAGGAGACGGCTCTGTTGGTGCGCCTTATACTTTAGATGGTTTACCACAAGGCTGGTACACTGTAACTGTAACAGATAGCGGTGCATTGCCAGATGCTAATGGTATCTTCCCGGGTAGCGGCACACAGTATCCAAATCCTAATATGGGCGATCAGCAAACAACAACCATGTGGTATTGGGTACACTGTAATTTCCCATATACTAACCCTGACGGTACAGGTTTAATTGGTAGGGGAAAGGTTGCCAATATTCAAGATGGCGCAGGTATTGGAGCTTATCCAAATCCATTTAACAACGAAACAACCTTGCAATTTGGCGTAGCCGAAACAGAGCAAGTAAGCATCAGTTTATTCTCTGTAGATGGCAAAGAAATCAGCCAATTATTCAGAGGACAAGCAAATGGAGGAGAAGTTTACAACCTACCATTCAAAGCAGGTATTTTGCCTTCTGGCATTTACATCGTTCGCATGACCACCCAATCTGGTATCATTAGACACGATAAATTAATGTTAACCAAGTAAAAATTGGTAAAATTGATACAAAGCCAAAGCCTATTAACAAAATAAGGTAGTTTTTGTATAATTAAATAAAAGCTCCATCGGCAATTAAAACTGCTGATGGGGCTTTTTTTTGGGATATGGTTAATCTCACATGTTCAAAAGGAAAGTAGCTACTTGAAATTACCATAAAACATCTAAGATAACAAGTTAAATATTACTTACCTTTGTTCAAATCAACAATTTGACACATCACTCGTCAACCAATTGGCTCATTACACTGTTTTTTCTTAAAAAATAATAAGCTATGACCAGTATATCCAGAGCAGAATTAAAACAACTCATTTTCGACTTATTTGAAGAAGACGAAGAATTTGCACACACACTATTTGTTATGTCCCACACTCGCAAAGTACTAATAGAACTCATTTGGAATCTACAACCACGCATCAACGAGCATTT
>JAHDHV010000126.1:0-6512 GCA_020631155.1 Bacteroidota bacterium
ATGAAAATGGCTGTCAAAATTCCGCTACTTTGAGCATAGAAATTGACGAAAATAGCCAACCCATTGCTGATTTTTCCGCTTCGCAAAATAATATTTGTTTAGGTGAAACCGTCACTTTTAATAATTTATCCAGCAATGCGGAAAGTTATTTATGGACTTTTGAAAACAATGGTACCATTGTTCAATCTATGGAAGAAAATCCTACGATTGTATTGGAACAGACAGGAACATATACTGTAAATTTAGTCGCTACAGGTTGCGGCAGCAATAACAGCGAAACAACAGTAGCTAGTCTAGTCACTGTTTATGACCTACCCGCAGCTTTGCCTAGCGAAGTTATTTCCATTTGCTCAGGGGAAACAGCAGACATTGGTATTAGTGTTGATGAAGTTGTGAGCAACTATGAATGGCAAAATGAGGCAGGCGAAATCATCGGGAATACAGCAAACATCAATGTGAGCGCAGGAGTTTACACAGTGTTTTTTACCAATGCAAACGGCTGTACAGGCAGCTCGGAAATCAGTGTTATAGCGGATGAATTAGGGGAAAGTTTGGCTAATTTTGCTGCGCCGATCACCCTTATTTGCACTGGTGAGAGCCTCAATTTTTCCGACTTATCGCAAAATGCCGAGAGCTATAGCTGGACTTTTGACAATGGCAGTGTGACCCTCACCTCCAACGAAGCGAACCCTAATATTACCTTTGAAGAAGCTGGAATTTACGATGTCAGCTTAACGGTTACGGGCTGTGGCGAGAACACCTTTACCCAAAATGCCTTAGTCACTGTTTTTCCTGAACCAAATGTGTCCATCCGCACGACACAGGAAAATTGCTTGGGCACCACCCTACTGCTCGAATCTATCATTGGCGGCGAGGGACAGTTTACCTACGAATGGCAAGGGCAGGGCATCACCGACATCAATAGCGCAAGTACAACCGCAGAAATTACGGAAGAAGGCACTTATTTGTTTGTCGTGACCATTACCAGTGGCAATAATTGTTCGGTATCGACTAGTATTGAGGTGAATGTTAGTGACTGCGAAGCCGTTGGTGTGAATCAGGTCAGCTTTGCAGAACAAATAAATTTCCAACCAAATCCAGCTAGTGAAAAAGTTCAGATTTCCCTAAACAAAATCACTGCTGAACAACTGAATATTCAACTATTTAATACCATTGGACAAGTTGTTTTCCAAGAAAATTATCCAGTATTGAGCAATTATTTTGAGGAAACAATTGATGTTCAAAACCTACCGCAAGGTTTGTATTATGTGGTACTTTCGGTTGGAGAAGATAAGTATGTAGAAAAATTATTGGTGGAATAAAATACATAATGTAGGGCAAAATTACGGTTTTGCCCTACATTTTATACTGATTATTTTTGCGGTTTTTATCAATGTATAAATAATTCGGGTCAAGTACAACACTTTGGATTTTATCACCCAACTCCAATGTGACGCGGTTTGCTTTATTACCAACCTTCACTTTTTCTATATGTACAACCTCTTTATTTTCATTAAAAAAACCGATTTCTATATCCTCTTGAAATGTCCCATCGGCAAGCAGTTCGTCATTTTGATATTTATTAATGGTAAATGCAATTATTAATTGTTGTTGACCATTTTCTCCAGTAGTATATTTCACCTCATCAATGCTGTTATCGTAAAAGGTTTTTGTTTTAAAAAAATCATCTATTAGGTAATGAAATGACTCATCTGTTGCCTCTTGAAGCATTGCTATAAAATCTAAAGAAGTAGGATAAGTATCCGTTCTATTTTTATATTGCATTAAATACGCTTTCAAAACGCCGTTTAATTTTTCTTCGCCTAAATAATGCGATAGTGTATGAAACACAGTCGCCCCTTTTCCATAAGCTATATATTGTTGTTCAGACTTTACACGATATAAGGCATGTTCTTTTTTTGCTTCCTTCGCCCTTCCTCTCAAATATCGCTTGTGTTGAAGTTGTAGAAAATTATTTAGGGCTTGTTGTCCAAAAGCTTGCTTATATATTTGTAAGCTGATGTATTCTGTGATACTTTCCGTCAACATTTTAGCTCCCAATGCATCCGCAGGCATAACATCATTGCCAAACCATTGATGAGTCAATTCGTGTGCCATCACATAAAAGGGCATATCTATTTTATCCTTCATCGCTTCGGTATTGATGATAAATTGAATTTCGGAGGTCGGAATATTGTTAGCCATTAAAGTCGCTGAATAGCCTTCTGCTGTATGAGGATATTCTACAACTCTTATATTTTTAAATGGATACGCATTAAAATATTTCAAATTATAATCAATGGCTGCTTTTAAACCACTGACCATTTTTTCTATATTATTTGTATGATTTGGATGGTGAAAAACGGCTATATCTATGTCTTTGTACACCTCACCCCATTTTTTATAGTTAGCAGAATGAAAGGAAAAGTTAAATTTAACCTTTTTTGGGGTCTTATAATGATAATAATTTCTACCATTTTCCCCTCCTTTTTCCGCAATCAAATCCCCTGGTGCAATCGCAATTTGCGCTTCTGAAGTACTGATTTTTGTTTCAATATTCAGGTAATTTGAATGAACATAATTATCTGTTCGGGCAGTTGTATCTGAAGGCTCTTTTTTAGTCTCCTCATAAAAATACCCCAGTCTTGGTAAAATATCCTGCTTTAAGTAAGTGCCATTTTTAATCACTTCCGAATTACGCATCAATAAAGTATTGCTTTTATTTTTTATATCAAAATGAATACTCATTGTCTCATTTGGCAGCAATGACTCTTGCAATTGATAGGCAGCATACTGCATAATGGAGTCTGTTTCGAGCAGTGTATATTTTTTTTGAATAAACGTTTCTGTAATTTCATCAAAACCTGTTTTTATCAATAGGGTATCTATAGGAGCACTTGTATTATTTTTTAGTGTGTAAATTGCTTTGGCTTTAAAATTATTTTGCTTAGGAAAAATAGCTAATTCCAAGTTGATAAAATCTATTTGAGGCTGCGGTGTATGGGCATATTTTCCAAATTTACTTTTGAAATTACTCATTATTTTTCCCTTCGGCTTATCAAAACCCAAAGCAGAAGCAGTTTTTAATTCTTCTTGATAAATCTTAAATCCGAATAGTAAAAAAGCTCCTATTAACATTAACAAAGGTATCCATACAATACGGCTCATTCTATTTTTAGCAATGGAAAATCGCTCTTTCCAAGAAGTAGTTATTCCCCTTTCCCAAAAAAGATAGGCAATAATACCTAATATATTGACTACTGACAACCAATATCCTTTAAGCAAAAAATGCCCAGATAATTGTTGCCCATAGCCATTAAAGTCGTTGTAATTTAGTGTTGGGTAAGTATTAAATTTCAATAATTGGGTGTGTAAACCTAGTTGTTCAAACCCGTCAATGCCTAGCCAAGTTAAGATGAGTACAAACAGCCCAATGAATAAATTTCGGCTCAAGGTATGTACAAAAATGGAGTAAATTGCCCAAATTGCCAACATGGGTAGGGTAATCACAAAGAGTTGAAATAGGTACTGCCCAAGCTCAAAGTGAAAGTATCCATTGTATATTTGTATGGCTATTCCACCCAATAAGAGTAAACATAACAAAGTTATTTGTAACAGGATTAAAGCCACGATTTTTGAGCCAACTAAAGACCAATTGGCAAATGTTGTCGCATCAATCAATTGATTCATTCTGCTATTCTTAGCTCGATGAACCAACATTCCGCCATATAAAAAAGTAGCCAAAATGACGATTAAGGAATAGAAAAATAAAGGAGTAGAAACGATAATTCTCGTTAAAGGCAACAAATTAAATTGTCCCGTATTGGTTACTTTCAAGAGGGTAAAAACAAGAGCTAATAGACCAAACAAAGCAAAGAGAACAAACATCCAATTTTTCGCCATGTATTTAAAATCAATAAGGGCTATTTCAAACATAGCGCGCAACTGTGTGGGAAATGAGGTATCTATAACAGCCGTTGAAATTCGTTTTACCTTATTGTTGATTTTAGTGGTTATATTTTTTTTATTTTTTTTCGGAAAAAAGGAAAACCAATTGTTAAAAGGCGATTCGTGAAGCAGTTCAAATTTTT
This sequence comes from Bacteroidota bacterium, assembly GCA_020631155.1. Classification (GTDB taxonomy): domain Bacteria; phylum Bacteroidota; class Bacteroidia; order Chitinophagales; family UBA2359; genus JAHDHV01. The sequence continues at coordinate 4,092 of JAHDHV010000126.1, forward strand.
TGTAAAATAGGTAAAAAGCTGTACCTGTAATGCCTGCCCACAAAAGCCTGTTGTATAAAACAATGCCCATTACTGGAATAAATTGCGTGTTTTTTTCTGCCCTTGTCCATAATTTTGTTTCCCAAGAAATCGCATTTTGACCGAATGGGTCTAATAATGCCATCAAAAATTGATTGTTTGTAAAAACATTTTCTACAATTATTTGAAATAAAAACAATAGTAAAACAGCAATAAAACCTGCATAAATATTTCGCGACATTCCGACAACTATAAAAACTAAAACACTGAAAAACAGAAGATTAGGAATGGTAAAAAATGTATAACTGCATAAGTAAGCCCAAATATTGAACGCACCAATTTTGGCATTTTCTGTTCCCAACATCCATTCCCCTAACATCAATGCCACACCAATAAACAGACTGATAATCAAGATAATAGATAGCCCACTTAACAATTTTCCAAATAAATAATCTGCTTTGGGTATGGGAAAGGAATAAGTGATGTGAAAGCTTCGACTTTTGTAGTCTCGGTACAAACAAGTGCCAACGATAACGGGGATTAGAAACAATAGGAACTTGCCAAAGTATTGGAAAATAAAATTGATTTCATAGGGAGAGTTGAGCAAACGCACATTGGCGGACTCGGTAGGTGTTCCATCAAAATAGCCTCCTGTGCCTAACATCATGACTAGGGCTAATGCAAAAAAAGCGATGGCAAAAAGGTAAGTGAGTGGTGATGTTAACCAATATTTCAACTCATAATTAAAAATAGCACTTTTCATTATATTGGCTAATTAAGATTTAGTATGGAAAAATAATAATCTTCTAAGGTAGGGGCGATGGCGACAAAAGTATCATTCGGTTTTTCAACTGCTAGGACGCGAATACTCAAAGAATTATCCTCATTATAGCTACTAGATAAAACCTTAAATCGCGCTTTCATTTTTTCCAAATCACTTTTTGATATGATTTTCTTCCATATTTTACCTTCTAAAGAGCGAATGGCATTTATAGGAGCAACTTTGGAAAGAATAGAACCTTTACGAATAATAGCCATTTCGCTGCAAAGGTCTTTTACATCCTCTACCAAATGAGTTGAAAAAATAACAATATTATCACTACCAATATCTCGCAGTACATTCAAAAAACGGTTGCGTTCTGTAGGGTCTAGCCCCGCCGTTGGCTCGTCTACGATGATGAGTTGGGGATTATTCAACAATAATTGAGCGATGCCAAACCGCTGCCGCATCCCTCCTGAATAGGTGCTTACCCTTTTACGTCTGACATCATATAAATTGGTCAAATGCAGGGCTTCCTCCACAATTTTATTGCGGTCTTTTTTCGAGGAAATGCCTTTTAGAATGGCAAAATAATGCAACAGTTGCTCGGCCGAATCCTTCGCATATACCCCAAATTCTTGTGGCAAGTAACCTAATACTTTTCTAAATGCCATTTTGTTTTGGTGAATATCTTGCTCATTAAAATAAATATGTCCTGAATCGGGATTCTGCAAAGTGGCAATTGTTCGCATTAAGGAAGATTTGCCTGCTCCATTTGCACCTAATAAACCAAACATTCCTGTTCTTACTTCCAAATTGAGTTCATTGATAGCTTTCACACCATTGTTATAGGTCTTGGAAAGTTTATCTATTACTAATTTCATATATTTTTACTTCCATGGTTGATAAAATTAACAATTATATCTGTATCAGCTATAGAATAAACTGATAATCTAATTCAAAAGCTAACTCCTAGACAGTTTTACGTATCTAGGAGTGTATGGTTTGATTGCTTATTTTTGGACAACAAAATTAGGAGTCAATTAATTCAATGTTTGGTAGATATTTTTTGTAATGGGTGAGATTTAGGGAGACCGCAGCAATAATTCACTCACCTAAGAAAGAGCAATAAAAGGGTAATTAATGCTGGTAGGGCTTGCACAAAAAAGATTTTTCTATCCGCAGAGTAAGCCCCATATATGCCCGCAACGGCAACACAACTTAGGAAAAATATGGCAACATTTGTTTTCCAAATCGGATCGCCAATAAAAAAAGTCCAAATTAAGCCTGCGGCCAAAAATCCATTGTATAATCCTTGATTGGCTGCTAATTCCTTTGTTTGGGCAAATAATTCTTTGGGGAAATTTGTGAATACTTTTCTACCTCTTGTTTCCCAAGCAAACATTTCAAACCACATGATGTATACATGAAATAGCGCAATTAACCCGATTAAAATGTTGATAATGAGTTGCATATGTTGAATTTTTGAGTTGATAAATTCTTGAATTGATTTCCTTTGAGTGTGTCAAAAATTTAGGGAATCGCAAAATATTTTTTATATGAAGGGAAAAATTTACTTTTCCAAAAAAACAAAATAGTCTCTCTTTATTGGCTTTGAAGAGCGACGATAAGGTTAGTCACGC
>JAHDHV010000126.1:6612-14080 GCA_020631155.1 Bacteroidota bacterium
AACAAAATAGTCTCTCTTTATTGGCTTTGAAGAGCGACGATAAGGTTAGTCACGCTTGTTCGCACAAAATTGGGTAGCCAATCAAAATCTTCAAACTCAAATAAATTTAGTCGCTTCATATGTTTTAGTTGGTTCGTGATTCGTTTATCAGTGATTCGTGGATTCGTTGGTTCATGGATTTGATGGAGAAAAGGCATCTCCTGAATAAATGTATGCCTTGAGAAAAGGCGTGCCTTTTCTCTACATTATTTTATTGTTTTAAAAATTTAACCGTCTGTTCTATTGAATTGTTCTGTATTTTTACAAAATACAAACCTTTGGGAAGATTTGCAATATTTATTTCTGGAATGTCTATTCCCTGTTGCCCGTTGGCGGTTAAAATTTGCTGACCTTTGGTATCAAAAATGCTGTATTGATAAGGGGTGTTTGTAAAATGTGTGGGCAATTGTAGTTGTATATGGTGTTGGGCAGGATTGGGCCAAATATTAATTTTATTCTGCCCACTGTTTGTTTGTTCTTTTACCCCTGTAACGATAATTTCTGAAGAAGAATTATCATCAAAATTGCAATCTACTTTATCATTAGGGCGCATTATTTCTATTCTTGGATAATCTGTAACCAATTGTTTATCAAGATCGGGGGCAGGTATCGGTAAAGGTTTTTTCATTCCCGGAAAAAGATTTAAATGTTCATAACGTTTTACGGCAGGCACATCATAACCACAAGCAGATAAAGCACAATCAAGGCTATAATGCCAATAACGCAACTCTAAAGTTTCGATAATTTCATCTCCTACGTTTTCTACCCAAACAACCATATCATTTAACTTTTTGACATACTTGGTAACTTGACTACCTCCTGAAATAGTGCAATAGGCAGAATCTGGCCATTCTGTACCAATTTCCAATTGTAAACATTGGATATCTGTAGTTAAATCTTTTGAATTTCCTTCAAAATCATAGGTTTGTACCATCACATAGTTATCAATATTTCCCTGCATAAGAATCTCATTATCAAGAGAATAAAACTTTGGTGATGCATTCCAATTACTAAACCGATTCATAAAACAGCCTAATTCAACATCAAAAATAAGTTCAAAATCACTATTGAGTAAGAGCAATCTAGGCAAAGTAGCTTCAGCTTCCTCCTCATATTCAAAACTATAGATAAATACATTTTCACTACTAATGCCTATTCTTTTACGACTCAATGTAGGCAACATTTCTATATCGAAAGCAGTTAATTCATTCAATTGCATATCATACTTTCTTACTTCTAATACATTTACACCATTATTATGAGTCAATATACTTGGCACTTCTTCATTAAGCATTACCAGATTTCGCAAGCAGCAAATCCGTTCCCGTTTGGTAATCACTAAACTATCCTCAACAATTGTTGCCAATATCAACTCGCTATCATCCTCCTTATTTGGGTTGGCATCATGCCCATAATTAGCCATAATTAAACTATCATTGGCATATTCTATGACTACATCAACAATAGTATTTTCAGGTATGGGAATATTTCTTATAAACACTCCATCTAAATCTAACTCCTGTATTTCCATACTAAAGCCTCCAAAGAAGTTACTATTTAAAGTAAATAACGAAGTCGAATCACTAGAAATATTCATATTATAAATATCGCTTTCTGTCTCTTTTACCCAAAGTAACTCACCATTGTTATCAAATTTAGTTATAATATTGGCCCATACTAATACATCGCAACCTTGTCTAAACACTTGAAGATAAAGATTATCACTTGCATCAACAATTGCTTTGCCTATATTTATAGGATCACCATAGAGTTCCTCATGCTCATATTCATATTGCCAAATAACTTTTCCTTTGTTATCTAATTTAGTGAGCATCAATTTATGGTCTATATTTTGGGTGTTCACACCAATAGAAATGCAACTCCCATCTTTTAGGGCTATTATTCCTTCCGAATAGGTCGTATACCCACCGCTTCCTCGAATTGTTTTGGTAAATAATTCCGCTTTTAGATCATTTATAAATGAAAAATTAAATAAAAAAATAATAAATAAGCATACTTTTAGTGCTTTTTCAGTGAATAATTGTGTACTAAACATAATCAAAAAATTTATGGATTAATAAAATAAATAATGGTGAATGGTAAACAAATTTAAAGCAAACATCCAGTTACTTTTTTGATTATTCTTTCTATTTTTTTATTGTTTTAAAAATTTAATAATTTGTTTTGATTGTTTGTTTGCTATTCTTACAAAATATAAACCTTTGGGAAGATTTGCAATATTTATTTGTGGAATGTCTTTTCCTTGTTGCCCATTGGCAGTTAAAATTTGCTGACCTTTGGTGTCAAAAATTGCATACTGATAACTTTTATTTGCCCAATTTAAAGGCAGTTGCAATTGTAGCTGCTCTACTGCTGGATTGGGATATACTTTTACAACTCCTTGACTAACAGGTACTTCTTGAATTGAAACAGTTGTGCCATCATAACAAGCTTGATTATTGTCATATTGTTTGTCTAACTTATCATTTGGACGCGTAACCGAAAAACAAGGCGCGAAGGTTGAGTCTTGATTAGCAATAAACATATCGGGAAAAGTGATGAAAACAGTTGCCCCAGGCTCAATATCTAAATTTTCATAACGTTGAGTAAAGCCTTGATAGTTGCCACAAATAAAAGAGCAGTAATCAAAATAATCGCTATTAATTTCAAAGCTATTCACCGTTTCATCACCAACATTGGTTACCGACAACTCAATGCCTGTTAATGTGTAATTATATAAGCCTTCTTCCCCTGCAAATCCATAACAAATAAGTGAATCCGTACTTTTCTCTATTGTATTAATGCTAACTTGAGCTAGTTTCAGGTCTATATTTTTATGTCTAACTTTTTCTTGCAAATGATAGTTTTGAATAAAAATATGTCCGTCAATGCTGCTTTGTATGTAGACCAAATTGCCTTGTACCCTATAGGCAAAACCGCCGTAAGCAGTATAGGTTTCCCCATTTTTATAAGGCTCAATATCTAGTCGGAACAGCTCATTTAAATTCCAATCTAAAGCCACAAAGTAAAAATCTTCATATCTATAATCTTCTGTTTGTGTTTTTGCACCTAACATCAAAATATAATCATCGTAATACCTAATTCCATTCAATCTTGCATAGTACGCATCCAAGTTTAATTCAGCTATTTTATTAAAATCAGCGTCATAGCTTTCCAAAAAAACAAGGTTTTCTGTATAATTTCGTTTATATAAAGCCATATGACTAAAATCTGTGCTTGTTCCAATCCCTCTCACATACTCCAATGAATCTACACTTTTCAAAATATTTCCCTCTGTATCCTGAATAAACAAGGTCATATTACCACTTTCATAAGTAGATAAAAGCCATTGATTTTCATAGTTTTTTGCATATCCTATTTCCGCATCTTTAGCTATAGACAAACTATCTACTATTGTAGCCTCTGCATCCAAAATATATACCTGTCCATCTACTACTGCAAACACACGCTCATCACTCATTTGCCCTATCCGTTCAATTCTTTTACCATAGAAAAAATCATCGTTTCCAAAGCGTTTGACCCAAACAATCTCTCCTTTTGAGTCCATTTTAGCTAAATGTGTTGGGCCTACTAAATAGTCACACCCCTCAAAAGCTAAAAGCAAATAAAAACCTCCATTTTTACTTGCTAAAGACTGAGAAACATTAACAACTTCACTACTAAAATCGCCTTGATAGCTTTTCTGCCAAACTAAATCGCCATCTTTGTTAAATTTTGTTGCTATTAAGTGCTCACTACCCCAACCGCCATAAAAATGGTTGACACCAACTGAAATAATGCTGCCATCCTCAAAAGTAATTAGCGTTTTTGGGTAGGTATACATAGCATCTCTTACAGTTGTTTCGTAAATTTGCCCGAAAGCTGAAAAGGAACAACAACAGCCAATAATCAATAAAAACTGGCTAATTTTTTGTGTCAATAGTCTATTCATCATCATTTTAAGGGAGTTTTTTTTTTTTTTGGAAAATAGATATAAGATGTAAGCCATCAAAGTATAAGCTAATCTTTTTATTATCAAAGACTTATAATAGTTGCAAATAATAAATCAATCATCTCTAGTCTTATATGTCACATCTTTTTTAACAAAAATACAGGTTAAAAATCAAACTGCAAACTACTTTTTAAAGCATTTATACTTTTAAAAATACAAAACAAAAATACCTAAATCATTAAAAATCAATAAACTAACAAGCAAACAAAGCTTATTTTATATTTTTTTAAATAAAAAGGCTAAAAGTCCAAAAAGCCAAAAGGCTAATTCCTAACCTCTAATCCAATTTTATGTCATTCGATACATACCAATTAAAGCAATTTGCAGAAAAAGTTATCCCTAAAAAATACTTACGTGTAGCAGGCTTATACGCTATGCGAGCAACCATTCCTTTCTATTTTGGAAAAAAAGTCGCCTGCCCTTGTTGTGGCTCTAAGTTTCGGGAGTTTGCTTCTTATGGGCAGGTGAAACGCGCTAATGTGCTGTGTCGCTGGTGTTTATCGCTAGAAAGGCATCGCTCTTTGTGGCTATATTTACATGAAAAAACAGATATTTTAAGCACGCCTGTTAAGGTATTGCATTTCGCACCAGAGCATCAATTTCAAAAATTATTGAAGGATGCCGATAATGTGGACTACACCAGTGCCGACCTAGATATGCCGACTGCAATGGTGAAAATGGACATTACCAACATCACTTTTCCTGATAATACATTCGATGTCATTATTTGCAATCACGTTCTCGAACACGTTCCAGACGATGCCAAAGCGATGAGCGAATTGTACCGCGTATTGAAACCCGGCGGCTGGGCAATTTTGCAAACGCCAATGAGCGATAACCCCAAAACCATTGAGGATATTACCCTGACTGATCCGCAAGAACGAGTGCGCTTATTTGGTCAAGAGGATCACATTCGCACCTATGGACTGGATAAAAAAGATAGGCTGGAAAAAGCAGGCTTTGAAGTGACCCTTGACCCATTTATCCGCAAACTCAGCAGCGATGTAGTTGATCACTATGGCTTAATGATTGAAGATATTTATTTATGTAGGAAAAAGGCATGAGATGAAACGCTCAATCTAAAAGCTAAAAAGGGTATATTTCATTTTTCTAGTTAACACTTTGTTTCTAAAATTGCTATTTAGCTTTTTGGCTATTTAAGTAAATAGACAAAATTAAACAAGCATTGCATTTTACATAAAATATTGAAAATGAATGAATTACCTCACATCTTAAATCTTAAATCTTAAATCTTATGTCTTATGTCTTATGTCTTATGTCTTATGTCTTATGTCTTATGTCTTATGTCTAAGTACTTAGCTAAAAAAACATTTTCATTGAAACGTTAAATAGCCTATATTCCTTAGTATGAATAAAAAGAAAATCATCAATGATCCTGTATATGGTTTTGTTACCCTGCCTTATGAAATCATTTTTGACCTTATAGAACATCCTTATTTCCAACGCCTACGCCACATCCAACAACTTGGCTTAACTTCCTATGTATACCCCGGTGCTTTACATACCCGTTTTCATCATGCGATTGGTGCTACCCATTTGATGACACAAGCAATTAAGGTACTTCGCTCTAAGGGAGTTGTGATTACAAAAAAAGAAGCGAAGGCTGTTACCATCGCCATTTTGATGCACGATATTGGTCATGGCCCTTTTTCGCACGCCCTCGAATATAGCCTCGTTGCCAATGTGCATCATGAGGAGTTGTCTATTTTGTTTATGGAGCAATTAAATGAGCAGTTTAAGGGAAAATTATCCCTTGCCATTGAAATTTTTAAAGGGGATTATGAGAAACATTTTTTACATGAATTAGTGTCTAGTCAGTTGGATTTGGATCGCTTGGATTATTTGAAAAGAGATAGTTTTTTTACAGGTGTTCAAGAGGGGGTCATTGGCAGCGAGCGCATCATTAAAATGTTGAATGAGCGTGAGAATCATTTAGTTGTAGAACATAAAGGTATTTATTCAATTGAAAAATTTATTATTGCAAGGCGATTAATGTATTGGCAAGTGTATTTACACAAAACCGTTTTGGTGGCAGAAATTATGTTGCTTAAAGTACTAGAGCGCGCCAAAGAATTGGTTCGACAGGGTATAGATGTATTTGCCCCCCCTTATTTTCGTTTTTTTTTAGAAAAAGATTACCATTTAGATGATTTCAAAAACAATGAATCCATTTTACAGCAATTTGCCCAATTAGGCGATGCCGATATTTTTACTTCCATCAAAGTATGGCAACAGCATGAAGATACCGTTTTATCGGAGCTTTCCAAAAGAATTGTCAACCGTAAACTCTTGAAAATCAGACTAAGCAACCGAGCTTTTAGCAACAAACGCTTTGAAGAACTTACCCAAAAAGCCATGCAAATCTATCAAATCAGCGAACATGAAGCAAGCTATCTAGTATTTAAAGACAAAATCTACAACTCCGCCTATACCTACGAAGGCACACAAATCAACATCCTCCACAAAAACGGCAAGGTGCAAAACATCCTCAACGCCTCCGACCTCAATTTGGATTCCTTAACCAAGCCTGTTGTTAAGCATTATATGTGCTATCCGAAGGAGGTGGTATAATCACAGTCATTTGTTTACCTTTTTGATACTCAGTCATTATTACTTTGAAGATGATTATGTTTTAACTCACTTACATGTAAGCAAATGATTACACAGTATCACAGCAGAATGCCTCACATACACCCACAAGGAGCTACTTTTTTCATTACTTTTTGTTTACAAAATTCGCTACCAATAAAGATAGTTCAACAATTAAAACAGGAATTACACGCCAATATCAAACAATTTAATAAAGAAAAATCCCATGATAAAGAAATAAAAATATATAATACACAAAAACGATATTTTGGAAAACTGGACAGTTCTTTAGATAAAATAAAGACAGGTGCTATGTGGTTAAAAAATCCAAAAGTTGCACAAATAGTTGTCAACCGCTTGAAAGAATTGGAAGAAAAAGGACTCTATCATTTAGTTTGTTACAGCATTATGCCTAATCACGTCCATATTTTGCTTGATTTGAGTAAACAGTTGAGTGAAAACACAGAAGATAATATGTTGGAAAACAACTACATGCCATTAAGTAACATAATGAAGTTAATAAAAGGTGCATCGGCTCGATGGTGTAATCAAGCCTTAAACAGAACGGGTAAGTTTTGGCAAAAAGACAGTTACGATCACTATGTTAGAGGAGAAAGAGAACTAGAAAACATCATTTACTACATTTTAAACAATCCTGTCAAAGCAGGTTTTGTTAAAGAATGGCGTGATTATACATTTAGTTACTTAAATGAAGATTATATAAACCCGTATTCTACAATAAACAAACACATTAAAATCAATGTTGTGTAGCGACAACTTTAGTTGTTATATAAAAAAGTCAATTAA
>JAHDHV010000643.1 GCA_020631155.1 Bacteroidota bacterium
GCAATGGAATCTTTTTCCATTATTTGCCGCGACTCAACTACATTACAACATCCTATTGTGGCTTTAGCAGTTGAAGATGTATTGGATTTAATGAAACAGGCGTGTGATTGTGAAACACAACTGAATGATACAACCGCAGCAGTGAAGTTATGGCTGCCCCACATAGATAGTAGTCAACAAAAGGAAGTTTCGCGTTTTGCCAAAGCAGTTGATTATCCTTATTCGCACTATCCTGATCACGATTATTATTGGGATGCTGACCCAGGGTTAAATGGAATTACAGGCTTTTCATTATACTTAGAAACGTCTAGTTATCAGGGAATTAGCTTTGCATTGTATGGTTTACTACAAGAGCAATTGGGCTTTGCATTTTACCACCCCAAAGAAATGATTGTTCCCAAAATAGGGGAGTGGCCATTGAATTTTAACTTTAGATGGAAAGCTCAAGCACGCTTTGATAAAAAAGGTTTTCACCTACATACACAACACCCAATAGAGTTAACCGAAGCATTATTAGATGTGAATTATCCAAATGCATTAGCTGAAGTAAAAGAATACATTGACTGGCTGGCGCGTAATCAGCAGAATTATTTCGAGTTTTGTTTACTGGAAAGCATTGATCGAAAAAAATGGCCGGCTCATGCAAAGGCTTTTGTGGACTATGCTCATCAACGGGGCATTTTGGCTGGCGTGGATTTATCTTTACATATGATTCAGCAAAAAACATTTCAATTGTATAAAAGCTTTCCTAAGTCTTTGAAATATAAGCGAAAACAAATTGAAGAAAATTTAGAGTGGCTATTCGCTGCCGATTGGGATTATCTGAATGTAGAGTTTGATATGGCGGAATTTATTGGTGGAAATGTGAAAAAACGGGAGGAGTTGCGCTTGTTTTTAGGAGAATTAATTTTGGAAAAATACAATGCAAAATTAATGGGTCGGGAGCATGTGGTAAAAAGTGAAAATGAAGTAGGAAATACAGAACAACTAAGTATGAATGAGGCGCAAAAAGCGATAGATGCAAAAAGAGGTTTGTTGGTGCATACCGTTATGTGTTACAGTTTGACCGAGCCACACGCACCTGTTTATCAGAATGAAAATTTGCATCATATGTATGATATGTTATTGGAAGAAAAAAAGCAGCGCGAAACTTGGTATTATCCCGAATCGGCTTATTGGGTGACCTTTGATAACTCTTTGCCAATCATGCTGTTACCTTATTTAAGTAGCCGTTTGGAAGATATTGAAACCACTGCAAAAATAGGTACTTCAGGACATATCACCTTTAGTTCGGGCTGGGAGTGGAGCTATTGGCTGATAGATTGGAGCATTGCCCGTTGGAGTTGGGAGCATAAGGTGTATGGTTTGGGAGTGAGGGAAAATGAGCCTGTTGAATATGTCTATGCCGTTTTTGGGTCAGATAGTTTGAGTGATTTTGTTGATAAATCTTTGGAAATACAGGAGAAGTATTTAAAAAATAAGAATTTAATGCGCTATATGACCGCAATGACAGCAACAGACGAAATGCCTAAATTTGCTAATCGTCAATTTCATCCACGTCCTGAACCTTCTTATAAATTCATGCGGCAAAAAGCGGATTTAGCCCTTATTCGCAAAGTCAAAGAGGAAGGCGTTCCGCAATTGTTAGAATTTTCTTTAGCACAGCAAAAACTTATTAAAGAATATCAACCATATTTTAAAAAATACAAAACACAAGCGACTGATAATCAAAGGAAATTATTGGATGAGTTGGTAGAAAGTTTACAAATTACTGCCCTGCGTGCCGAGCATCGAGCGTATACGTTATGTTATTTATTGGAAGAACGCGAAAAAGAGTTGTTGAAAAGTGATGCGGATAATTCTAGTTATTTGGAAAGTGCAGTAACTGTCCGAGTAGAGGCGCAACGCATTGTTAATCAACGAGAAAAGCATTATCGCTACCCCTTAGAAACGATAGCGCGCAAACGCTGGGGACATACTGCTTATCACTTTGGCTATTTATACCCTGTCAGCAATTTACATTTTTGGTTTCGCGAAGAAGAACAAGCACGCAACAATCGTTTTGGCGTTTTTTACCACAATATCTGGAATATTTGGCGGATTATAGGACTGATAGATTGAGGGTTGAGATGTAAGATAGGAGATTTTTGGATTTTGGAGTGGGATTTTAAATAAAATCCACTAATCACTGGTCTGCGAATCACTAATCA
>JAHDHV010000644.1 GCA_020631155.1 Bacteroidota bacterium
ATTCGTGATTCGTTGATTCGTGATTCGTTGATTCGTGATTCGTTGATTCGTGATTTGTGATTTGTTGATTCGTGATTTGTTTTTGTCTAACTACTTAATTTCAAAAATCCAAAAATCCAAAAATCCAAAAATCCAAAGAGCAATTTTAGAAACGAGATATCAAGCAGATAATGAAACATACTTTTAAATTTACTTCTTATCCATGACCAAACAACAAAAGGCAAACTACATCATTGACACCTTAGAACGCTTATACCCAACAACGCCAATTCCCTTGCAACACAGCGACCCTTATACTTTGTTGATAGCCGTACTACTATCGGCGCAATGTACCGATGCGCGTGTCAATAAGGTAACGCCCGCCTTATTTGCTCTAGCCGACACACCGCAGAAAATGGCGCAGGTAGAGGTGGACGAAATCAGGGCAATTATTCGCCCCTGTGGATTGTCGCCGCGCAAATCAAAAGCCATTTATGAATTGTCCCATATTTTGTTGAACCAGCATGATGGCAAAGTGCCGCAGTCTTTTGAAGCATTAGAAGCCCTGCCCGGTGTCGGTCATAAAACCGCTTCTGTGGTGATGTCTCAAGCATTTGGTGTGCCAGCTTTTCCTGTAGACACGCATATTCATCGTCTCGCTTATCGTTGGGGGGTGAGTAGCGGTAAAAATGTGGTGCAAACCGAAAAAGACCTTAAAGCATTGTTTCCCAAAGATTTATGGAATAAGCTACATTTGCAAATCATCTATTTTGGACGAGAATATTGTCCTGCTCGCGGCCATCAGCCTGATGTTTGTCCTTTGTGTAGTGTATTAGGAGTGAAAAATAGGATGTAGGTTTTTTGGATTTTTAGACTTTTGAACGATTAGGTTTTATATTGTAGGGTAAAAACACAAAATTTTATGTCTCTACAAGTTGTCATCACGAATCACTGATCCATCAACTGTTAAAATAGTAACAAACTGCTTGGTTAAAAAACACCCTATTTGAAACATACTTCTTTGTCATTTTTAATTCGTAATTCGTAATTTCTAATTCGTAATTAAAATATCAGTTCCTGTTTCCTATCCGTTTCCGCTAACCTTCTGCGCGCCAATTCCACATAATCGGAGTTGATGTCTATACCGATGTATTGACGGTGCAGTATTTTGGCAGCAACGCAAGTGGTACCGCTACCATTAAAAGGATCAACAACTATATCCCCCTGATTACTAAGCAGTTTGATAAGCTCCTGAATGATATACAAAGGATAAACCGCCGTATGCTGATTGTCTTTGGTATTTTCAACAGGGCTTTCGATAATGTCCTTTTTTAATTTATTGCCCGTTATTTTGATGATGGAAAAACCATTGTTGAGAATCTGATTGTTGCGGCCGCCAGCCTGACCGCCGTAAGCTAATTTGTGGATACCGCGAATTTTCATCCTAAAACTACTGATTTCCCCCCTAAACACCGCCTGAATCGCCTCATCCAATGCCTTTTTTGCATTTTCCTTTTCTATTTCCGAAAGACCAGCCTCCTCAATTAATTGATAATATTTTTTGCCAATGCCACTGCTCGCTTTGCGCTGTTTTTTATTCAACACATCCAAATGCTGCAAAAAATCATCCACATTAAACGTATACCGTTTTGTTTTGGCAAACACAAAAAACGGTTCGGTTGCCTGCACCAATTTTCGTTTATCCTGCCTCGGCGTAGGATTCAACTTATTCCAAGTCAACTGATTCACCAAGAACACCTGCTCCTGCGCCAATACTTGCAGGGCAAATTTAAACGGAATCAATTGCAGTCCACCATTTTTATACTTATCGCCGAGATTAAACACTATCGCGCCCGTATCTTTTGTTACCCGAACACATTCCCGAAAAATAGCCAACAACCTATCCAAATAAGCCTGTTCCGATGTCTCCTGCCCAATTTCATCAAGACCATTCCCATAATTTCGTTGCTGAAAATAAGGCGGAGAAGTCACCACAAGGTCTATAGACTGTGGAGGCAATTGTTGTAAAATATCCAAGCTATTGCCTTGTGTAATTTTGTTGAGGTATGGTTGTAACATGGGGTGGGTTTGTTGTTGTAGAGACGCAAAATCTTGCGTCTCTACGGTTATGGATAACCTGATTGTTATAGATGTTAATAATTGTCAATTAAATTTAACAGACGCGTCTGTTAAATTCAGATGTTTTTTTTCATTAAGTAAAGTAGTTC
>JAHDHV010000127.1 GCA_020631155.1 Bacteroidota bacterium
AAGATAAGCTTTTGAGACCTTTTTTCAAAATATGGTGCACATTTATAGCACTACCCAAGGGCACTCCTAAAAACTAAGAAAAAAATGATATTTTGTTTTTGGGAAAAGTAAATATTGATCGTTCATGTAACACAATATTTTGCGATTCCCTAAATCCTTGACACACTCATAGTAATTATTTTTAAGTGAGTTGTGTAACGACAGCTTTAGCTGTTAAAGTTCTTATAAATAATTAATAATCAAAAATTGATAGCTACAATAAAGTTCAAAAAATAATTTCCAATTTCTGATCTCTAATCGCTAATTTCTAACAGCTAAAAAGCCAAATATCTAAAAGGCTAAAAAGCAATTTTACTGGAAATATTAGTGTGATAATAAAGTATGCTTGTTTTTTTTATTTAAAAAGGTGTTGTGCAAATGCAATACTTGCGGAATAAGCATTTTTTCTTCATCATTGTAAATCACATAATCCGCCAATTTAATTTTTTCTTCGTCTGATAGTTGTTGTTTCATTCTTGCTTTAATCTGTTGGACATTGGCTTTATCTCTTTTTTGAATGCGTTGAATACGGAGAGCTTCAGGGGCGAAAACGGTAATCACAGCATCCAATTGTTTGTAAGAACCACTTTCAAAAATAAGGGCGGCCTCTTTGAGTGTGTAGGGTACATTTTTTTGCTGTTCAAACCACTGCTTACTATGCCGATGAACAGCAGGATGCACTAATTTTTCCAACTCTTTAAGTGCAGTAGGATCATTAAAAACAATTTGCGCCAATTTAGGGCGGTTGAGTTGCTGCTCTTTGGTATAAATATCTTTACCAAATAACTGTTGGATAGAATTGATAAGGGCAGTATCATTTTGCATGAGCCATTTTGCAGCATCATCGGCATAGTAGACAGGGATACCGAGTTGGGCAAAAATTTTACAAACAGTAGATTTGCCACTGCCAATGCCGCCAGTGACACCAATTTTAAGCGGTTTTTGTTGCATAAAATATGTGTTTAGAAGTTAATGATGAATTAGGAACTAAAAATCAGGCAACTCATTAGGACGAGCATAGGGAAATTCGGCTATTTTTTCTAAGGAGTAATAGGTATTCAATCCCGAAATACCAACATCATTTATGCCTTCCAAATCAATGTATCCCTCCTCACTTAAACAGCTATCAGGCAAGAAAAGATGCTGAATTTCCCCAATTATCAATATCGTTTTATTCCGTTTAATGGGAATGGCTTCCAAAAATTTCATGCCTATTTTTAGTTGGCTTTCTTTTACGAAAGGAGCTTTGAAATCGGCTAAATATTCGGGAGTTAACTCGCATTTATCAAATTCGGAGACTTCTTTAGGGAATTTTGCAGATGTGAAATGTGCTTGTTTGACAAAGGACTGATGAATGTGGTTAATTGTATAACATCCATTTTCTATAATATTTTCATAAGTATGCCTCCGCACTTCCTCATTTGGACGAGATACAAAACCTAGCAAAGCTGGATTACTTCCAAGATGTACAAGGGAGCTAAAAACAGCTAGATTAGTTAACCCATTATTAGAGATGGTTCCAATTAAATTAGCGGGTTTAATACCAGTCACAGAGTTAATGATATTCAGCCGTTTAAGGCGATTCATTTCAAGTATAACTTCTTTATTGAGATGCATAATTTTTAGAATGGATTTGAAAAGATTTTGCTACTTATTATTGTAGGATTACTTAACATCGCCAAACATCTTTTGTTGACTATCCAACAAATTTTTGAGCCTCTAGCCAGCAATAAAAAAGTCAATCATCAATAATCGCCCATTTTCATACTTAAATTTGGCAACACTTAAACTCTCGCTTTGATGTGTTTGCTTCGGGTAGGCGGCATAAAACACCGTTAAATGTACCTCATTTTTAATGATTTCGATGCCGTAAGTTATATGTTCTTCCGCCTTTTTTTCTAATTGTTCAATTTTTTTGTTATTTTTCAACTGTTGCAAATCATTCAACTCAAGCACTTTTTTTAAGTCATTCACTCCATTTTTTAAATTATTATAAGGCTCAAAATTAAGGCGATATTTTTTTTATAGTTGGGCTGAATCTAAGCTTTGTAAGTCCTTTTTCAAACGCATTAATTCGGTAATCAAATCGTCTTTTTCTTCCCATATAACCTTATCTTTCAATTCATTTTTTGACAAATATACTTCATGTTTTTTAGTGATGGGTGCAAAACTATCAATACAATCTTTCTTTTCATTCAAGTGTATTTTTCCATTAATAATCGTATCTAATTGAGGGCAATAATTCGGTTCAAATTTTTGAAATTCCAAGTTTTTCCCATCACTCAACACAACAATAAAGCTCGTACCCACAGGCTTCATCCCTTCTCCAAAATGATATTGAATCACTGCATCTGTTATTGCATCCTCATTCAATTGTCCCAATATAATTTTTGTTGAAAACTGTTTGATTTCGGGAAACTGTTGAACTGCCTCTGTCATATAGTGTTCCTTTATTTGTTCAGTTGTTAGCTGTGGTTGACAACTGAAAAGAATGGCTATAAGTGTTAATAATATAGGGAGAAATTTATAATAAAACATTTTTTGTCTTTTTAATAAAATTAAAGGGGCTTTAGTCGTCATGTCTCTTGTAAGTATCTGGCAATCAATAAATTAAGTGGGATGTGGAATCTAAAATACAATTAATTGTTGCCAGTTTCGAATTTCTAATAGCCAAAAATCCAAAAATCCAAAAGGCTATTTTACAACCAAAGTGTTAGAAAGAAAATAAAACATGATTAATATACAATAACTTCTCATGAATCAAAAATACGCTAAGAATATACACTATCCAAAAAGCTTGTTGTATTTTTGTGCGTTTTTATAAAATTGAGATGGGAGACATGACAGGGAGCTATACTAAAAATCTCCTATCTCATGTCTCCTATCTTACGTCTAACAATTACAATTAACACATATTCTCATGAATAAAATCACTTATTTTCTAATTATATTCCTTTTATTTAATGCTTGCCAAACTACAACGACTACCGAAAAAGTAGTAGATGATGCGAAGCCTGCTACTTCTGTTGCCTTGGCACAAAGCGCAGCGATTAAAGCGATAAAAGAAGTCGGTAATTTGTCGGGTGATACGGCTGTTTTTGATAGACCTGCAAAGGGTTATATTGTTGTTTACGCGCCTGTTTTGAATGATGATTATATTTTTGATCACAATTTACATATCGCTGGTATGTACACCTATTTTGAGCAAGAAAAAGGCGAAAAAGTGGAAACCATTTTAATAGGAAAAGACGATGAAGGAGTATTTAATGATTTTTTAAAAAATGCACAAAGCACTCATAAAGATGCTTTTAGCGAGCTAACATTTATTCATGATAAAGATAGCATACTCATTCAAAGTCTAAAGCTAGATACCACACATTTGGACCATGGCGGTGTTGCAGTAGCCTATGATAAAACGGGCAAAGAGTTGTTTCAAGAGACGGAATACAAATGTCAAGGCGAAAAATTACAACGCATGTACCAACATTTTTACCCTCGAAATCTTAGCTTGCCCAAAACGGCTTATGAAATAAAAGTTGGGCAAAAAATTCCGCCTGAACTGACCAAATATTTTGCAGATTATATGGGCAAACAGAATGTTTTGATGACTTTTTACCCTGCTCCTTTAAGTCATTCTTGCTCTATCCAAATGCGAACTTTAGGGCAGTTTGCTTTAGAAAATATGGAAACTAAAGATTTGAAAGTTATTGCCGTATCCATCGGAAGCTTGCAACAGGTAGAAGCATGGCAACTGCATCAGCCGATCAAGGGCTTGGAAATGCGTGCCGATTCTACAGGGGCGGTTTCTAATGCCTTTAATTCTTTGCTAAAAGATGAATACGGTGTTATTTATTCTGATAGAACGGTTTTTCTTATTGATAAACAGGGAGTTGTGCAATACATCAATCAAGATTATGATGTAAGAGCAGATTTGGATGTTTTAGAAAATGAAATACAAAAATTGTAAGTAAATTAGATAGGAGATATGAGACAGGAGACGTGAGATAACCAACTTATTATCAATATTTTATGATAGTTTTTCCTAAAAATAAAGCTCAAAACAGTGGCTTAAATTTCCACAAAATTCTCTAAATCTATTGTCCAATCATAAGTGGTAAACTGTAGTCTTGGCCTTGAATCTTTAGGAATGATGCCATATTTTTGTAGGTAATTTTTGCGAATCCCTCGCTTCCAACCGAAATCGCCACGAAACCAACTAAACAAAGAAGTAACCGCTACAGAATTATTTTTTTCATCATAAGTAGAGGTTTTTTCCAGAAACATCTTTGCTCCTTTATCCAATTGCTTATCAATGCGCGCTGCATCATAAATGGCAACAGGCGGACAGCTTTTAGCCCCACAATTTAGCGCGAAATGGATGCGACCGTCCCGTTTTTGCACGCGGAATCGCCGTTCATAACTACTCACAAAAATCTTTTTGGTCAACCCCAAAGTATATTTAGCACGCGAACCTCGAATAATGCCATGTTCCACATCATCAAAGCTCAATTTTTTACCTGCAATGCTCATTCTTTTGGCAGAAAAAAACTGCCCCCTTTTTTCATACAATTCAGGATTTTTTCGCAAAAATACTTGAATATAAGCATTATAAATATTAATCCAAAACGCCTTTTTTCGCTCATCTGTATGCAGTTCGGCACTCAACTTTTCGGGTGAAACTATAGCTAATTGCTGCACAATACTATCTGCTGTTTCCCCTTTTTTTGCCAATTCCATCAGTTGCATGGACAATTGTAAGTAGGTTGTGCCTGTGTGTTTACTCCCCTCAAAAGGTGCATTGCCACAGGCAAATATATTGAGTACCATTAATAAACCAAAAACCCAAATTTTTCTATTTTTCATTAGAAATATTATTTTTTTTAATTAATTCGCAATTCGCAATTCACAATTCACAATTCACAATTCACAATTCACAATTCACAATTCACTGGTCAACGAATCACAAATCTACAGTTGTCAAGATAAAAAGTTACACACAAGATAATTTAACAAAAAAAAGAGGACTGTCAACTACTTGACGAAAGGGCTTGTTGAAAGCCAAAAATAAGGAAATCAAAAAACAAAATAGCTTCTTTAAAACCCAAAGTACATTTTTATCGTTTATCCGCTACAACTATGTTCTTTTTTTCTTAAATTAGCTTAATTTTGCAAAAAAAATCATCACAAAAACGATAAATAATGGCAGTGAATACACTAAAATACCCCAAAGTACAAAACTTCATCAATGGGGAGTTCACCCGAAATGGGCATAAAGCAATGGACGTACACAGTCCCTTAGACGGCAGCGTACTATCTACCTTGCCCTTATCTAGCAATAAAGACTTAGAACAAGCAGTAGCCGCAGCCCAAAAAGCTTTCCCTGCATGGTCAGCACTTACCATCAAAGAGCGCGTGCAAATATTTTACCGCTATCGAACCCTAGTTGAACAAAACCTAGACGAACTCGCTGCCCTTGTAAGTGAAGAAAACGGCAAAACCATTGGCGAAGCAACTGCCGAAGTTGCCAAAAGCATCGAATTAACAGAATTTGCCTGCTCCCTTCCGCAAATCATCACTGGCGAAATCCTCGAAGTCAGTCAAGGCGTAGAATGTCGAACAACCCATGCACCACTGGGCGTTGTCGCCTGCATTTCGCCCTTCAATTTCCCCCATATGGTACCCCATTGGACAGTACCTAACGCCATCGCATTGGGCAACTGTGTGATACTCAAACCATCCGAATTAGTGCCATTAAGTGCGGTTCGCATGGCCGAAATGTTGAAAGAAGCAGGACTGCCCGATGGCGTATTCAATATCGTACACGGCGACAAAGAAATCGTAGAAGCCATTTGCGATCATCCAGCCATTGAAGCGGTGTCTTTTGTGGGTTCTACTAGAGTGGCAAAAATTGTTTACAAACGAGCAACTGCCAACCTTAAACGCTGTGTCGCTTTGGGTGGAGCGAAAAACCATTTATTGGTACTGCCCGATGCCCATGTCGAAATGACGGCAACCAATATTGCAGCTTCTATGTCAGGTTGTGCAGGGCAACGCTGTATGGCAGCTTCCGCAATGGTTGGCGTAGGAAAAATTGACCACATCGTAGCGCGCCTTTGCGAAGTAGCCCGCGATATTAAAGTCGGCGAAAGCTTAGGTTCGGTTATTAGTAAAGAAGCCAAAGAACGCATCGAACGCTACATTACCGAAGCCGAGGCAGCAGGCGCGAAAGTATTGGTAGACGGTCGCAATGCCACCGTAGCAGGCAAAGAAGGCGGATACTATGTTGGCACAACCATTATTGACTATGTAACACCCGATATGGCGATTGCCAAAGAAGAAGTATTCGGCCCCGTTTTAGCCATCATCCGCAGCGATGATTTAGACGAAGCCATTGCCATCGAAAACAGCTCGAATTATGGCAATGCAGCAGCC
This sequence comes from Bacteroidota bacterium, assembly GCA_020631155.1. Classification (GTDB taxonomy): domain Bacteria; phylum Bacteroidota; class Bacteroidia; order Chitinophagales; family UBA2359; genus JAHDHV01. The sequence goes on from JAHDHV010000127.1 coordinate 6,472, forward strand.
GTATTTACCCAAAGCGGAGGTTTGGCGCGCTACGTAATGGAGCGAGCAAGCGCAGGCATGATCGGTGTAAACATCGGCGTACCCGTCCCTCGCGAACCCTTCTCCTTTGGCGGTTGGAACGAATCCAAATTCGGAGTCGGCGACATCACAGGCAAAAGCTCCCTCGCCTTCTGGTCAAAAATCAAAAAAACCACCACCAAATGGAATCCCGATGCCTTCACCAACTGGATGAGCTAAGTAGAGACGTATTATGATACATCAATATGTAGGGACGTATTGCAATACGTCCCTACACGTTTTTGGCTGTGGTTCATTTCCACTCGCATCCCTCAGCCAGCAAAAATCTAAGTGATTTGATTAATAATCAGATAAATACACAATATAATTTCTGTTCACTAATCTCTAACATCCAGCAGCTAAAAGTCTAAAAATCCAAAAGTCTAAACATCCAAAAATCTAATCTCTAACTTCCATGCAAATAGATACAATTACCAATAATCAACAAATCATTAAAAACAGCATAGACCACACCCTTTTTTCTTGGACAAAACAAGGGGGGCTAAACCCAATGAATATCGAAAGGGGAGAAGGCGTATACCTCTATGACCGAGACGGCAAACGCTACCTTGATTTTTCTTCCCAATTAATTAGCGTCAACATTGGACATGGACACCCAAAAGTGATAGAAGCGGTGAACAAGCAAATGAAAGAAGTTTGCTACATTTACCCAGGGGCAGTAACCAAAGTGAGGGGAGAATTGGGCAAAAAATTAGCAGAAATCACACCGGGCGATTTAACCAAAACCTTCTTTACCTTAGGTGGTGCAGATGCCATTGAAAACGCCATCAAACTAGCGCGCGTCTACACAGGACGACACAAAATCGTGACCCTATACCGTTCCTATCATGGCGGCACCTACGGAGCGATCACCGCAGGCGGGGATCCTCGTAGACATCCCGTAGACAGTCAGCAAATGCCAAATGTGGTACATGTCCAAAACCCTTATGCTTATCGCTGTCACTTTGGCTGTGAAGGCGTATGTACACAAGGCTGTTTAAAGCATTTGGAATCTATTTTAGAATACGAAAACCCATACAGTGTAGCGGCCATCATTTTGGAAGGCGAATCAGGTTCTTCTGGCTGCATCAAATACCCACCGGGCTATTGGAAAGGCGTAAAGGAACTCGCCGATCGCTACGGCATCCTCACCATTGATGATGAAGTAATGAGCGGTTTTGGGCGCACAGGCAAAATGTTTGCCATCGAACATCACGGCGTAGAACCCGATATGATTTGCATGGCTAAAGGCTTGACATCCAGCTATTTACCGCTAGGTGCTGTTATCGTTTCCAAAAAAATCGCCGATTATTTTGACAACAACTACATGCCTATTGGCTTAACCTATTCTGCACATGCCGTTTCTTGCGCTGCTGCTTTAGCTGTATTAAAAGTATACGAGGAAGAAAACTTAGTGGAAAATGCCGCAGCAATGGGACGCTATTTAGAGGAAAAAATGGAAGGCTTGAAGCAAAAACATCCTTCTATCGGCGACTTTAGAAATACAGGTTTATTAGGCTGCATTGAATTGGTAAAAAATCGAGCCACCAAAGAACCATTAGTCGCTTGGAATACCGCCTCTGAAATAACAGGCCGCCTATTTTCCAAAATCAAAGAATTAGGCATGTTTACCTTCGTTAAATGGAACTTCGTTTTTATGGCACCACCACTTTGCATCACCAAAGAGCAAATAGACGAAGGACTAGACATCATATCCGAAGTACTAAAAATCGCTGACGAATACTACGAAGGATAAATATAAGTACTTAGACATAAGATTTAAGACATGAGACGTGAGATAATTCATTTACTTTCAATGTTTTATGATAAATCTAATGGTTGTTAAATTTTGTCTACCTACTTACTATAAGGCAAGGGCAAACCTAAGTGTTTGCCCCTCTCATATCTCCCGTCTCATAACCTAAAATAATTAAAGTTTGGAGCTAAGTTAGCTTTTCGCCTTTTTTCTCATTTGTTAAAAAAATAACCTTGTAATTAATCTTTGCATCGTTTTGATTAAAAAGGCAATAGACGTTGTTTTAAAATTTATTAAAAAAAATAAAAACTTTAAAACCTTTTAACTTTGCAAGCTTCCAAACTTCAACAAAATAACAACTACAAACTTGGCAAGACCACCCAAAAACAAAACAGCGACTTCTAAAAAAAAGAAAAGCACTGCGCGCAAGGAAACCCCTTTGATGCGACAGTACAACGCCATTAAAAATAAATATCCCGATGCCATTTTGCTATTTCGGGTCGGTGATTTTTACGAAACTTTTGGACCAGATGCCATTACCGCATCCAAAGTACTAGGCATTACCCTAACCAAACGACACAATGGTGCAGCCTCCGAAATCGAATTGGCAGGCTTTCCTCATCACGCCTTAGACATGTATCTCCCAAAGTTGGTGCGAGCAGGCTATCGTGCGGCCATCTGCGAGCAGTTGGAAGACCCTAGCAAAACCAAAAAACTCGTCAAGCGTGGGGTGACGGAATTGGTAACTCCGGGTGTTGCGCTTAATGAAAAAATCCTTGATCATACCAAAAATAATTACCTTGCTGCTCTGCATTTTGACAGTAAAGGCATTGGCGTTTCTTTTGTAGATATTTCCACAGGTGAGTTTATTATTGCGGAGGGCGAAGCCGATTATATTGACAAATTGCTGCAAAGTTTTAAGCCCGCCGAAATTATTTTTTCCAAAACAAAGCAAGAGCAGTTTAAAGAATTATTTGGCGATAAACACTATACCTACCCCATTGATGACTGGGTTTTTGGCAAAGATTATACCCTTGAAATGCTGTTGCGCCATTTTAACACACAATCGCTCAAAGGATTTGGCATTGCTGACCAACACATTGCCACTATTGCTGCTGGCTCCATTATTCACTACCTTAAAGAAACGCAACATCCTCATTTACAACATATTAGCTCCATTGCTCGCATCAAACAAGATAAATACGTTTGGTTAGATAAATTTACGATTCGCAACCTTGAACTGCTTTACAGCCCTCACGAAAGCGGTACGCCTTTGCTAAAAATCATTGATCAAACCATTTCGCCAATGGGTTCGCGGTTGATTAAAAAATGGATCGCCCTACCCTTGAAAGATTTGTCAGCCATCGAACAGCGGCATGACATGGTGCAGTACTTTATAACAGAAAGTGAATTTACAACCGCCCTTTCGCAGCAAATTAAACTCATCGGTGATATTGAACGTTTGATTGCACGCGTACCTTTGCGGCGCATTACACCGCGTCAGGTTTTGCAAATTAAAAAAGCCCTTTTTGCCATTGACCCGATTCAAAAACTGTGTTTAGCAACTGATAATGAGGCATTTAAAAAAATAGGGGAGCAGTTGAACCCCTGCCAAATTATTCGGGATAAAATAGACAAAGAATTAGTAGACGATGCGCCTGTTGCCATTAGCAAGGGGGATGTGATTAAAAGTGGGGTATCTGAGAGGTTGGATGAATTGCGACAATTGATGCACAGCAGTAAGGAGTTTTTACTGCAAATTCAGGAGCGAGAAGCCAAAGCAACAGGTATTTCTTCCCTAAAAATTGGCTTCAATAATGTATTTGGCTACTACCTAGAAGTGCGAAATAAATACAAAAATCAAGTACCCGAAGAATGGATTCGCAAGCAAACTTTGGTGAGTTCGGAGCGATACATTACAAGGGAATTGAAAGAGTATGAAGAAAAAATTATGGGTGCCGAAGAAAAGATATTAGTCCTTGAAACAGAGCTGTTTGGCCAGTTGGTAGCAGCGTTAAGCGACTATATTCGCCCCATACAATTGAACGCCATGCTCATTGCTCGCCTTGATTGCCTGCTGTCTTTTGCGCGCATCTCAGAGCGCAATAACTACCGCCGACCTGAAATGAATGAAGGCTTGGCCATTGACATCAAAAATGGGCGGCACCCTGTTATTGAGGAGCAAATGATATTGGGCGAAGCCTATGTTCCCAACGACATTTATTTGGACAGTGATAAGGAGCAATTGCTCATCATTACAGGGCCAAATATGGCAGGTAAATCGGCACTATTACGGCAGACGGCTTTGATTGTGTTGATGGCGCAAATGGGCTGCTTTGTGCCTGCGGAATCGGCAAAATTAGGCATGGTAGACAAGGTATTTACCAGAGTCGGCGCATCGGATAATATATCTTCGGGCGAATCTACTTTTATGGTCGAAATGACGGAAACGGCGAGCATTATGAACAATATTTCGGCGCGCAGCCTCATTTTACTAGACGAAATCGGTCGCGGAACCAGTACCTATGACGGCATTTCTATTGCTTGGGCGTTGGCGGAATATCTACACAATCACCCTAGAGCGCAACCCAAAACACTCTTTGCCACGCACTACCACGAACTCACCGAATTGTCTAATAAATTTGACCGCATTAAAAACTACACCATCGCCATTAAAGAGGTGGGCAATAAGGTCATTTTCTTGCGGAAATTAGTTAAAGGCAGTGCCAAGCGTAGCTTTGGGATTCATGTGGCGGAAATGGCAGGGATGCCTAAAAAAATTGTGAAGCGCGCCAATGAAATTCTAGTAGATTTGGAGCAAAAAAGCATCGAAGGAAATGCAGTTGGGGCAGGAGACATACAACAAAAGCTGAAAAATATACCCAAACGCCCCAGTCAACCCTATCAGTTAAGTATTTTTGAAATGGGCAGCCCCGAATTGGAAAAAATCAAAGACACCCTCGCCAAAATTGACATCAATACCACCACACCCGTCGAGGCTTTGATTAAGTTAAGCGAGTTGAAGAAGTTGATGGAGTAGAGACGTAAAATTTTATGCCCCTAAGATGTAAAATTTTACATCTCTACAAAATTGAAAAAAAATGATAATATTACGAATCCAAGAATCCAAGAATCCAAGAATCCAAGAATCCAAGAATCCAAGAATCCACGAATCCACGAATCCACGAATCCACGAATCCACGCATCACGTCTCCTGTCTCCTGTCTCAAATCTTATGTCTAAGTACTTATGTTATTTATCCGAAAAACAATAAACTTTTTAATAGAAAGTAATATTTGGATTGCTTGTTGCGCCATTGCTTTAAGTTGTCAGACCTATATACTATTTAACATTCCTATTCAAATAGACAGTTTACTACCCTTAATTTTTTGCGCCACCTTAATTGCTTACCTCATTCCGCGCATTTTAGCAGTGCGAAATATGCCGCCGAAACTTGCTGTACTCAAACAACGACTCTCTAAACAGCAGAAAATATTTAGTATTTTATTAATTCTTTCCATTGTCAGTTGTGCCATTCTATTTTTTTTTCAAAAAACAAACGTACAAATCGCCTTAATATTTAGCGGAATCATCACCTTATTGTATTCTTTGCCTTTGGTAAAATGGAAAGGTAAAACATTGAAATTGAGGGAGATAGGTCGCTTGAAGATTTTTTGGATAACCTTGATTTGGTGTGTAAGTACGGTTATTTTGCCGATGTTAAACAGCAATGCCCATCAATATGTAGCCTTTCCCTTTCTTTTAGGAATCTGTTTGGAGCGTTGTCTATTTATCTTTGCCATTACCCTGCCTTTTGACATTCGCGATATGGATTTTGACCGCAGCCGAGCATTGGATACCATTCCTTTACGCATCGGCGCAAGTTCAACCATTTTTTTGGCTTATGCTTGTCTGATACTTGCCTGCATCATTGATTTTTTACAATACATTAGCTATTCAAATCCAAGTAGAAGCAATATTTTTTTAGCCTTATTAATTAGTTATTTATTAATCGCCTACTGCATCCATCAAGCGCAGCAAGGGCGAAAGAGGCAGTTTTATACAGGCATTTTAGACGGAACAATGCTATTACAGGCTTTGCTGGTGTTTTTGTTTTGGGTATGATTGGTATATAGACACAAGATTTTGTGTCTCCACAAATCACAGTAAAGACGCAAAATCTTGCGTCTATGGTAGAAAAATAAATAAAATTTTTATCTTTGCATGGCAAAAAATAAAAACCTTAAAACTTTGTAATTTTGCAAGCTTGCAAACGCTAAAAAAAAGAACCCAAAACACCATGTCCTATCCAAAAAGCAGCCTTCCAGCCTTCTTATTTACAGGTGTAGCCATCATTACAGAAACGGCCCTAACAGGCACCGCAACAGGTGTATTAGAAAAAATGGCCGCAGGTGTCGCCAGTCATTTTATGATCAATAGCGGTAAAGAAATGTACACGCAATTGACCGCCTCTGGCGAACTCAACCGCGATTTACAAAAAGGCTTTCAACTCTCCATATTAGCCGCATTAAAACAAATCAAAAAAGATTATTGTGAAAAGCCCATTGACGCAGCTATTCGTCAACAAGTTAGCGATTTTATGGAACCGCTTATCGCTGATTTTCAAGCTCTCAAACCGCCCTTTCACACATTATACGATGACCCTGTTTTTGGACAAAAAGAAAATATTAAAACATTTTTAAATAGCAAAGATGCCAAGCAACAGCAACAAATTGTACAACAGCTGTTAAAAGCGGAATTAGCAATGGCTGAAAGAATTGATCCCAATTTTGCGGATTATTTTGTAAAAAGTTTTCAAGCTACGGTTTGTTTGTGTTTTAATGAATTATTGAAGGAAGCAGACCCTGACAGCGTTAAAATTTGGAAGGCTTACCAAAAAATGCTATTGGAGGAATTAAAGGCAAATCATCAATTCACTCATCAAGAGTTAGCACACATTAAAAAGGAATTTGATGATTTTAGGGGTTTATTAGGGCGTGTGAATTTTAGGACGATTTGGATTTTGGAGGAATTAAAGCAGTTAAAAAAGAGATTTGAGGAATTTTTAGCGGCATCTCAAAAAAACAAACCCCCAAAAATCCCCATCCACCTAGGCACGACCGTTCACACCCCCGATATATTTATGGGGCGAGATGCGGATATGGAAGCGGTGCATCGGAAGTTATTTAGTGGGGAAAATGTGCTGCTGCTGGTGAATGGAGTGGGCGGTATTGGCAAAACGACTTTGGCGGCGCAATACTATACGAGCTATCAACAATCTTATGCTCACCTTGCTTGGGTTTTTGCCGAAAAAAGTGTTTTGGCAGCTCTACTAAGCCTTGTTCCCAAACTAAAAGCTGCTTTTCCTAATCTATTAACCTTCCCCCCAACAATGCCTGATGAAGAACGGCTGGAAAGACTACTTCAAGTACTTCAAGAACTGGACAAACCCTCTTTATTGGTGATAGACAATGCCAATAAACCAGACGATTTAGAGCAGTACTATAAAACTTTACGTAGCTGCCCCAATTTCCATATTTTGCTGACTACGCGCATTACCAAATTTGAATTTGAACAAGCAGCAATATACCGCATCCATGCACTAGCGGAGGCGGATGCAATTGCCCTGTTTAAACGCC
>JAHDHV010000128.1 GCA_020631155.1 Bacteroidota bacterium
ATTGGTTATTTTGCCTAATATTTTGGTGTTTTGTGCGTATAATGTACTCACATTTCCCCCTACTAAAAACAGTGCTACTCCTAAAATTAGTGTAGTGAACTTTGTCAAATTCATAACAGAAAAGTTTTTTGAAATTACGAATTATGATAATACAATATTTTAAAAAAACAAAAATCTAATCTCTAAATTCTAATTTCTAACCTCCAAAAAGGCTAAATACGAATTACGAATTACAATAATATAATATTTTAAAAAAACAAAAATCTAATCTCTAAATTCTAATTTCTAACCTCCAAAAAGGCTAAAAAGCCTTACTTGCTTTGACTAATTAACAAAACCGCTTGTTTAATAACAATAGGATGTTTTACTCAAACAAACAAAGTGATTTAAAGGGGATGATTTTAGAGGTTTTCGTTCCAAAGGTAGGAAAAAACCAATAAAATACCTCAATATAATGGTCAAGCTGTGACACAAATCTATATTCCCGTCCTAGATTCAGAAACAAATTTATTTCTCTAAATTCAGCAAAGAACGGTGAACCTAATAACTTTTATACAGTAATGGTTGTTATGTCTAAAATAGGTCATAACAATGCATCAGTTTGGCATTTTTATATGACAAAGTAAACTGATATACACAATAATTACTACTACAATATTATTTTTTTCAAAAAATTATCATTTTCTTCATCGTTCTATTTTTTAAAAACACATTAAAATGACAGAAAATTTATTAGAACTTCTGAAAGGGTATGCTACCAAAGAAGTAGTGCAAGCAGCTAGTGGCTTTCTAGGTGAAAGTGAACGCAACACCCAGGGCGCAATGGATGGCGTTTTTTCCACATTGCTAGGAGGACTAGCGAATAATGCCCGTTCTGAAAGCGGTGCCAGTATGATTTTTGACCTTATCAAAAATGGCAATCATAATGGTGGCATTTTGAGCAATGTACTAGATATATTTACAGGCGGAGAGAATAGCAGCACTTTAATGAAAATTGGTGTTCCTATTTTGAAAGCAGTTTTTGGCGACCGACAAGGTGCTATCATTGACTTAATCAGCGGTGTAACTGGCATTGGTAAAGGTTCTTCAGGTTCTTTATTAAAAATGGCTGCCCCTATTGTAATGGGATTATTGGGCAAATTAGTCAAAGATAAAGGTTTAGATGTAGGTGGTTTGGCACGCATTTTATTAGGCCAAAAAGACCATTTAGCAGGTGCATTGCCATCAGGTTTTGCCAATACAATGGGCTTATCTAGTCTAAACGATGCTTTCACTGCACAAACTGTTAGCAATAATTACACAACACGCGAAGAAAAAGCGGCTTCTTCAAGTACAGCATCCTACAGCACAAGCAGCAGTGAACGAGCAGAAAGCTCTGGCGGCGGTGGCGGCTGGTGGAAAAAATTATTGCCACTTGCATTGTTAGGGCTATTAGGATTTTTATTATTTCCATACTTAAAAGGTTGTGGCAAGCAAGCTGCTGACACAACTAAAAGCGTAGCTTCTGCTACTGGCGATGCCGTAAAAGGTGCTGCAGAGGGCGCAGGTGACTTGGCTGGCAAAGCAGTAGACGCTACTAAAGATGCTGCTAGTGCAACAGGTAATGCCGTAAAAGGTGCTGCACAAGCTACTGGTGATGCTGTAAAAGGTGCTGCTAGTGCAACTGGCGATGCAGTGAAAGGTGCTGCACAAGCTACTGGTGATGCCGTAAAAGGCGCAGCAGAAGGCGCAGGTGATTTGGCTGGTAAGGCAGTAGATGCTACTAAAGACGCTGCAAAAGCTACTGGCGATGCAGTAAAAGGCGCAGCAGAAGGCGCAGTAGATGCCACTAAAAATGCTGCTAATGCTGCTGGTAATGCTTTAACTGCTAAAAAAGTGGTTTCTTTAGAAATACCGGGCGGCTCAAAATTGGACGTAAGCAGATTTGGGGTAGGTTTATTAAACTTTTTAAAGAGTGATGCCAAAGGTTCTTCTAGTGGTTTCATCTTTGACCGTTTGCATTTTGATGATGGTAAATCAAGTTTAACCAGCGAATCTAAAGCACAATTGGACAATCTAACAGCTATTTTAAAAGCTTATCCTGATGCGGTTGTACGTGTTGATGCTCATACAGATAATACGGGCGATGCTGCTAAAAACAAATTATTATCTAAGCAGCGCGCTGAGGCGGTAAAGAAAACCTTAACCGATGCTGGTGTTGCTGATAAGCATGTATTGACTAGAGGCTGGGGCGATAGCCGACCAATTGCGTCTAATGATACGGATGAAGGGAAAGCACAAAATCGCCGCGTTGAGTTGGTAGTTGTGAAGAAGTAAATAGAAGCTAGACGGGCGAAGTGAGACAGGAAATGTGAGATAGCTAAACCGTTTCAATAGAAAAATTTGAACAGCAAGTTTTTAAAGGATTCCTTTCCTTTAGGAGCTTGCTTTTTTTTTATTAGGGTAGGTAGAGACAATTCATGAATTGTCTTTACGGGAATTGTCTTAAAGAAAATTGCCTTTACATTAAAGTTGTGAATTTGATTAGTCCACATAGATAATTTGATCATCGCTGATGGTTTCTAAGCCTTTGAATTTGAGAATTAATCGAGCAACCGCAATCACATCTTGTTGGCAATAACGTTGAATACGGTTCAAATCATTTTCCTGCCAATAAATCCCTGCAACTTCATGGCCTTCCATATCCTTTTTAGGATTCGGAATTCCTAGTACATGGGTGAGCAAATGTAGGGAGGTGTAATTGCGATAATCGCCAAATTTCCAGATTTGCAGGGTGTCAATATATGGTATTTCCCAGGGCTTTAAGCGCGCCACATTCAGCATTTTAGGTAAAGGCAAGCCATTGATAACCAATCTTCTACACAAAAAAGGAACATCAAACTCCTTGATATGATGCCCACAAAGATAGTACTTAGACGGATCATCAAAATATTGATTCAACATGTCCAAAAAAGCCATTAGCACCTCTTGTTCATCATCACTATAAAATGATTTAACCCTAAATTGTAATTGTTTTTCACCTCGTAAAGCAGCAAAAAAACCAACAGAAATACAGATAAGCTTCCCAAATTCTGCATATACCCCTGCTTTTTCAAAATAATAATCTCCTTCTGTTACCTCTTCGGGCTTAAAACGAGTAGTGCGATAGCCCCACAATTTCTGTGTTTCTGTATCTACTTCCTCATAATTTGGCTTTTGCGGCACTGTCTCAATATCAATAAATAAAATGCGATTAATAGCAATATGGTCTAACATGAATTAAAGTTGTTGATTTTTTGGACTAAAGAACAAGAAATTAAGGTTAATTTTGCTATAATTGTTCCTCAAAAGTAAGTTTTCTTTTTTTCAGAAAAAAAAATACCTTCTTATACTATAATCAATCAATGGTAATAGGTAAACAAAACATGGGTGTCTTTCATTTCATTTTAAAAAAAATCCAGTTTTAATCACGAATCAACTAATCCACGAATCACTAATCCACGAATCAACGAATCACTAATCACTAATCCGCGAATCAACTAATCACTAATCCACGAATCAACGAATCACTAATCCACGAATCAACGAATCACTAATCACTAATCCGCGAATCAACTAATCACTAATCCGCGAATCAACGAATCACTAATCACTAATCCACGAATCAACTAATCACTAATCCACGAATCAACTAATCACTAATCCACGAATCACAAACCCACTAATTACCATGCATAAAAATCCTACTTATTTAATAAAACAAGAAGCCTACCGCTTAGGGTTTGAGTATGTAGGAGTTTCTAAAGCCGCTTTTTTGGAGGAGGAAGCCAAAAATTTAGAGGAATGGTTAAAACGCGGCTATCATGGGCAAATGCATTATATGGCCAATCATTTTGACAAACGCCTTGACCCGACAAAATTGGTAGATGGTGCTAAATCGGTGGTGAGTTTATTGTATAATTACCATACAACAGCGCAACAAAGCGATGCCGAAGCTCCCAAAATTTCGACTTATGCCTATGGAAAGGATTATCATTTTGTATTAAAAAAAAAGTTGAAAACCTTAATGCAATTTATACAAACAGAAATTGGCGAAGTGAATGGACGAGTATTTGTAGATTCTGCACCTGTTATGGAAAGAGCATGGGCAGCCAAAAGTGGTTTAGGTTGGATTGGCAAACATTCTTTATTAATTAATAAGAATAAAGGTTCGTTTTTCTTTTTGGCTGAATTGATTATAGATTTAGAGTTAGAAGCCGACTCCCCTATCAAAGACTATTGTGGAACTTGTACGCGCTGTATAGATGCTTGCCCAACTGATGCAATTGTGGGAAATAAAATTGTGGATGGAAGTAAATGTATTTCTTATTTGACCATTGAATTGCGAGATGCGCTTCCCAATGAATTTGCCAATAAAATGGACAATTGGATGTTTGGTTGTGATGTATGTCAAGCGGTATGCCCTTGGAATCGCTTTGCAGAGCAACATCAAGAGCCTGCATTTGACCCACATCCCGATTTATTAAAGATGAATCGACGAGAATGGCAGGAGATTACTAAGGATGTGTTTAACGAAATTTTTCGCAAGTCGGCTGTTAAGCGCACAAAGTATGAGGGCTTGAAAAGGAATATTTCTTTTTTAAATCAAAAAAAATAAATTTCATATTTAAGCTAGGAAGAAGCTTTTCGTTTTTCAATTTCATCGCGTAATTTAGCAGCCTTTTCATAATTTTCTTGTGAAATTGCTTCATCCAACATTGTATTTAATTTATCAACACTATGTTTAGCCAAATCACTCAGTTTTTTCTTAGCGGCTGTTTTTTTCTCTCGCTCTCTACCTGCATCTTCCATAATAATGCCTGCCTGATCCAAAATGAATTCATAGGTATAAATCGGGCAGTTGAATCGGAATGCCAATGCCAACGCATCAGAAGTTCGTGAGTCAATTTCTAATATTTCTTCATTGCTTTGACAAATCAGTGTTGCATAGAAAATTCCGTCCAGCAGATTGCTGATGATGACCTCTTTGAGTTCGATACCAAATTCATGACAAACGTTTCGCAGCAAATCATGGGTTAATGGTCTAGGCGGCACCATATTTTCCATAGCAACAGCAATTGCTTGCGCTTCATATGCACCAATAACAATTGGCAAACGGCGAAGACCTTCTTTTTCCCCTAATACAACAGCATAAGATTGTGACTGTGTAATGCTGTGAGACAATGCAACAACTTCTAATTCAATTTTTTTCATAATAGAGTAAAACTCACTTTAGCAATGGATGAAAAAATAACTCATTTATTAACCATTACTTATTCAATTTCATAAAAATACAAATTTACTGCCAATCTATCAAATAATTGGTTTAAATTTGATGGTACTTCTTTTTTAAATATTTTATTAAGCCTTTGTTAGTCAATGGGTTATATTTTTATAAATGCCTACACTTTTTTTCAAAATGTATAAAAATAACTAAAAAATGTCAAAAAAGAACACTATAAAAGCCATGCTTTATTCTTAAAAGCATGGCTTTTAGCTAGAAAAGATATTATGAAAGAAAACTATTCTTTTGGAGTTTGGATGGTTTCAAAATTACTAGGCTTTAAAGTTTTTATTTTTTTTAATAAAACTTAAACTTAACACCTATATTTTTTTAATCAAAAGCATACAAAACTTGAAAATCACATTACTTTTTTACAAATAATTAGCTATCAAGACTAGTATATGAACTTAAGCCAAACTCTAATTTTTTTTCTATGAATTTTTAAATTCTTTTAAAGCTTCAATTAATTTAGGTACTACTTCAAAAGCATCACCAACAATACCATAATCGGCGGCTTTGAAGAAGGGTGCCTCTGGGTCTTTATTGATAACAACAATTACTTTGCTATTGTTTACACCCGCCAAATGTTGAATGGCTCCAGAAATTCCGATGGCAATGTACAAATTAGGCTGAACAGTTACTCCTGTTTGTCCTACGTGTTCATGATGCGGTCTCCATCCTACATCAGCAACAGGGCGAGAACAAGCAGTAGTTGCTCCTAATATGGTTGCTAAGTCCTCTACCATTCCCCAATTTTCGGGGCCTTTCAGTCCTCTACCTGCCGACACTACAAGCTCCGCTTCTGGCAAAGGCACTGTATCCGTTGAACGACTGACTTCCAAGACTTTAACTTTAAAATCGCCTGCGCCGACACTGGTGCTAAACGCTTCTACACTAGCCGTTCCTTCCCCTTCTTCAAGAGGAAAAGAATTGGGATTGACAGACAGTACTTTAATGGCTGAGTTAATGGTATAATCGGCAAAAGCTTTACCAGAAAAAACAGACCTGCGAACCGTAAAATCATCGCCGGAGGGTACGCTGCTTGCACCCGTAATCAAACCTGCTTCGAGGCGAACCGCAACTCTAGGCGCGAGGGCTTTACCACTGCTATTGTGTGAAAATACGACTACCTCCGCAGCATTTGCGCTTGCTGCTTCTGCTATTACTTTAGCAATTGGTCTGGAGTCGAAAGTATCAAAAGCAGCATCATTAACGGTTAATACTTTGCTGGCCCCATAAGTTCCTAAGGCTGCTAAAGAATCGTTGTTAGTAGTGCCTAATGCTAATGCGATCACTTCTTTGCCGCCTAAACTTTCGGCAACCTTAGCAGCATAATTAACCGCTTCATAGGTTCCTTTTTTAACAGTTCCTTTTATATGATCTACATATACTAATACAGACATATGTTTTTTTATTTTTGAATTTATTTTATTTTTTGGATATTAGAAATTAGTAATTAGTAATTAGATTTTAGAAGTTAGATTTTGAAATTTATCAAAACTTGTTGTTCATAATCTCTAATTCGTAATTAAAAAATCATTCGTAATTTCTAATTCGTAATTCGTAATTCGTAATTGATTATATCACCTTTGCTTCTTCATGTAATAAGCGCACCAATTCAGCAGGATTCTCAGGATCTACCAATTTGACACTCTTACGCTCTGGCGGCAACTCGTATACTTTAGTACTTATCAGTGATGCAGCGGCTACAGGTTCTACAACTTTCAAAGGCTTACGGCGTGCCATCATAATACCTCTCATATTTGGGATGCGCTGTTCTGCCATTCCTTTTTGCGCGCTTACCACAAATGGCGTGTCTACCGTTAATTTTTCTACTCCACCTTCAATATCCCGACTAACAGTGGCGGTATTCCCCTCTATTTCCATATGATTGGCAAGTGAAACGAAAGGCAAATCTAACAATTCTGCCAACATACCACCTACCATAAATCCATTATAATCAATGGTTTCTTTACCTGTGAAAATGAGGTCATAGTTTTCGCCTTGAGCATGTGCTGCAATCTGCTTGGCAACAAAGTAAGCATCCGTTGGTTCGGCATTCACACGCACCGCATTATCTGCGCCAATAGCTAGTGCTTTACGCACAATCTGATCTAAATCCTTTTGCCCAACCGTAATGACGGTTACCGTTCCCCCTAATTGTTCTTTCACCTCTATTGCTCTCACCAATGCATACCATTCGTCCGTTGGATTCATGATAAAAGACACATTATTGGTATCGAATTGCGTATTATCGTTGGTAAAAGAAATTTTAGCAGTTGTATCTGGTGTTTTACAGATGCAAACTAATAATTTCATATGTTTTAAATTAATTAAATAAATTAAAAAAATTCACGCAAAGTTATTAAAAAAACAATAGAATATTGCCAGAATTGTTCAATGATTAAAAATTTTAGCTGTTGAAACCGTGGGTTTGAGGTTGCGAGTTTGGGCTTGAGTTAGTGTCTTAAATCATCTCATGTGTTAACTGAAATAAAAAATAACTTTTTGGGAACTAAAAAATAATTAAATACTGTTGATATAAATGTATCATTTTTTAAAACCAATAATAAACTCAAAAAAATCAACCATTTTATTATGAACAAATATAATGAGGAAATCAATAAGGTAGAAAATACTCCTGATCAAATTATTGAAACACATATGTATTGGGCAGTAGCTGCTGGTTGTATTCCTGTTCCTGTAGCTGATATTGCTGCTGTAACTGCTATACAATTAGATATGATGGCGCAAATTGCTAATTACTATGATGCTGACTATAGCAAATCACAGGGCAAGGCTTGGATTACTGCCATCACAACCGCAACGGCGAGTAGTGCTATTGCTCGTTTTGGTGCTTCTTTGGTCAAAACCATTCCAGTTGTCGGTCAAATAGTTGGGTCTACAGCCATGGCTGTTACCTCTGGTGCTTCTACTTATGCCATTGGTCAAGTCATTAACCAACACTTTGCAGAGGGTGGCACAATTGATAATTTCCATGCTGCTAAAGTAAAAGAAGCTTATGAAGAAATGAAGGAAGAAGGCAAAGAGTTTGCCAAAGATATGGCTGCTAAATTCAAAAAAGAGGAGGTTGTCATCGAAATAGAAACAGAATCGGTTTCTGAAAAATTGAAAAAAATAAATAAATTATATAAAAAAGGAAAAATCAGCAAAAAGGAATACAAAAAAATGAGGGACGAAATTTTAACCGATCTTATTGCGTGATAGACAGGAGATAGGAAACGTGAGATGTGAGACTTGAATTTACTGTAAGCCACTAATAAAAAGTCAATTATCTTATATCTTATATCTTATATCTTATGTCTCCTATCTCCCATCTAGGTACTTACTATAAATAATAATACAAATTCCTACCAAAATTACAGGGACATTTAACCATTGAGTAGTTGTTGCATTAGCTTTAAAAAATTCTAATAAGAAGCGAAAGAAAAAAGCAATGCTTAAAAATAAACCTGTGAGTAGTCCCTGTGGTAGTGTTTTATGGTATTTATGAAATAGAAAAAATAAACCGCCAGAGATGCTAAACACCAAAAAAGCATCGTAAAGCTGCGAAGGATGTCTGGGCATGGTATCCACACGCTCGAAGATAAATGCCCACGGAACAGTCGTTATTTTGCCAATGATTTCGGAGTTAAATAAGTTGCCAATACGCACTAAACCTGCAGCCATTGGCATAATAATGGCTAGTCCGTCTAATATTTGCCAAAAAGATAGGTCCTTATATTTTTTTGTATAAAAATACCCCCCTGCTACTGTTCCCAGCACCGCGCCATGACTAGCCATTCCCCCTTTCCAAATTTGAAAAATCTCTAAAGGATGAGCTAAAAAATAATTTAGTTCGTAAAATACCACCTGTCCCAAGCGCGCTCCTATTAATGCCCCCAAAAGCACATACTGAATGAGGGTCACCAAATGTCGAGTAGACCGCCTTTGTTTTCGATAAATGTGTAGGGAAATATAATATCCAATCAATACTCCTAACCCCCACATCGCCCCGTACCAGCTTAGTTTTAGGCTACCTATTTCTAGGATATAGGGGTTGGGGTTCCAATTAATGTAAATTAAGTTTTGTGTTATGGTATTTAACATTTGCTTTTTATTCAACTAACTATTTCTGTATTACTTATTGTACACTTCCCCCTCAAAAAAAATCTAATAGAAAAAAGGCATAAAATATTCTCTTTTTTGCTTGAAATGTTCAACATTTATCGTCATTTTTGTGTTAAAATCTAAACTTGACTATCATTTTTTTATCTATCCATAAAAAATTATTGCGATTATGAACAGTAAGCACTTATTACTACTTTTACTCATGCTAGGCTTATTTGCCTGCAACAATACGGCACAAAAAGGAACAACAACACAAGCAACTACTGAAGAGCAAAATGAAGAGGCAGTAGCTACAGACGAAGCAACAGAAAGTGTTGAAGAAATTGTAGCAGCAGCAGACGAAGCAACAGAAGATGGTGAAGAAACTACCGCAGCAGCAGACGAAGCAGCAGAAGGTAGTGAAGAAACTACAGCAAAAGCAGATGAAGCAGCAGAAGGTGATGAAGAAACTACAGCAAAAGCAGATGAAGCGGCAGAAGGTAGCGAAGAAACTACAGCAAAAGCAGATGAAGCGGCTGATGAAACAATAGCCGAAAATGAAAATGATGCAGCTATTGAAGCAGCGCGAAAAGAGGCGTTGAAAGGCGCACCACAGGGTATTGAGTTTTTGAAAGTAGGCGCAGCAGCTCCCATGACTAGCAAAAAATTAAAAGATATTTCTGGCAAAGACTTGTCTGTAGAAGATGTTAAGGGCGACAAAGGTTTATTGGTTATGTTTTCTTGCAACACCTGCCCTTATGTGATTGGTTGGGAAGACCGCTATACAGAATTGGCAAAAATGTGTGAGGAAAACGGCATCGGCATGATGACGGTTAACTCTAATGAAGCTAAAAGAGATAATGACGATTCTTTTGAAGCGATGAAAACTCATGCTAAGGAAAAAAATTATACTTTCGCTTATGTAGTAGACGATAATTCTGAAATGGCGAAAGCTTATGGGGCTACTCGCACTCCTGATGTATTTTTGTTTGACAAAGATTTGAATCTTGTTTATCAAGGAGCTATAGATGACAATATGAAAGATGCATCTAAAGTAACTAAGCCTTACCTTAAAAATGCCATTCAAAGTATGTTAGATGGTAAAGAAATTAATCCAGCTAAAACAAAATCTATTGGCTGTACCATTAAGTGGAAAAAAGCTTAATTTAGACATTAGATTTGAGATAACATATTTATTTATCACAGTTCCTAAGTAGTCAGTCAAGATAAAATTGACGATTACTTTTGGCGTTTTTTGCTCCCTAGCTGTGTTACAAAGCCTCGCCGTAGCTTTGGCTATGCCTACGTTTTGCGCCTTGCTAGGGAACAAAAATCACTCAACATCAACCCGTCTCATTTTAACGTTGACTAACTACTAAGTAAAAATAGCTCAGGGGTAATTCCTCTGGGCTATTTTTAATTTATGAATAAAAGTAATATTTCAAAATAATCTCACATGGTATGTTTCAAATGCCATGCTTTTCAACCAAGCATTTTTTGCTTATTTTGACAGCTAGTGGATTTGTGATTAGTAGATTAATGATTCGTTTTGGGGCTTTTTAGTTTCTTTTTGAATGAGTTCTACAACAATGGCTTTAGCTATTAAACTCCTTACAAATAACTAATAATCAAACATTTATAGATAATATAAAATTCAAAAAGTAATTTCCAATTTCTGA
This sequence comes from Bacteroidota bacterium, assembly GCA_020631155.1. Classification (GTDB taxonomy): domain Bacteria; phylum Bacteroidota; class Bacteroidia; order Chitinophagales; family UBA2359; genus JAHDHV01. Next base: position 11,092 of record JAHDHV010000128.1, read on the forward strand.
TCGCTAATTTCTAAAAGCTAAATAGCCAAAAGGCAATCTCACAACCAAAGTATTAGGAAGAAAATGAAACACATCTCTCACGTCTCCTATCTCAAATCTCACTTAGTCAACATAATATTGGCTTGCAGAACGCCCATAAATCGGCATAACCCAACCAATCCGCACACCCATTAACATATCAAACCTAGAGTCAGTGCCAGAGGCTTGTGTATCAAAATGCAAACTTCGTTGCCCTTGCGTAAAGGCTTGTATGGCTTCTACACCAACATAAAAATTTACCAGCTTGCGCCTGTCCAAGTACAAGTAGCCTATAAACTCCTTAATTGCCCAACCATTTGTCAATCTATCATAGCCTTTAGCATACTCCCCTTCAATTTGAGGAATCCCTTCATTGGTATCTTCCAAACGTATTTTGTGTTGTAAAAATCCACCACCTAACAATATCATCAATCCAGAATTGGGGTTTTTAGGATTAGTTGGAATGAGCTTACCTACTTTTGCCATTACACTGAATCCTCTTTGTAATATACTCAATTCGGCAGGAAAACCATCTAATCCTATAATAAAATTATTATTATTTAGTAAATTGGTAATCAGTGAATCTTCTTTTACATTTCCTCCAAATAAAAATTGCCCTTCTACGCCAAAAAGCCAGTTTTTTGTGGTTTTAAACAACACATTACCACCAACACTAGAGTTTACACCAAATCGGTCGGCCATATCGGCAAGCGGAACATTAAAGCTATAGTCTATAGTAAATAACTTCGCGCTTCGTACCAAACTGTCTAATAGTTGTATGTTCTTGCCAAATTTTCGGTATCTGGGTTGAGCAAAACTGTCGAGTTCGCTCAATAATAATACACCTAGCAAAAAGAGAGTAAATGTTAAGACACGCATAGATTAAGATTTAAGTTTTAAGATGGGAGACAGGAGACATTAGAGGCACAAAATACATTTTTTTCAGCCATTCTTCATCACTTTCCTAAAGAAACAATTTTCTATTCTCGGTATGTTTCAAATGTCATGCTTTTCAACCAAACAGTTTTTGCTTATTTTGACAGTTCGTGGATTCGTGATTAGTAGATTAGTGATTCGTTTACGAGGTTTTTAGTTTCTGTTTGAATGAGTTCTGTAACGACGGCTTTAGCCGTTATAGGTTTTGTAAAAAATTAATAATCAAAAATTTATACATACAAAAAGGTTCGAAAATTAATTTCCAATTTCTGATCTCTAATCGCTAATTTCTAAAAGCTAAATATCCAAAAGTCTAAATAACTAAATAGCAATCTTAGAACTAAAGTGTTAGGAAGAAAATGAAACATACCCTATTCTCAAAGAAATACAAAATCAATAATCTCACATCTCTTGTCTCACATCTCCCATCTAATCTACAACATTCCTTCATCGGCAAAGCTATAGTAAGCATTTTCCGTAATAATGAGGTGGTCTAAAACACTGACCTCAAGCAGTTTACCTGCTTCAACCATTTTTTTTGTTAATTGAATATCCGCTTGACTGGGGCTGAGGTTGCCCGAAGGATGGTTATGTGCTACAATAATGGAGGAAGCCAACTGCCCAATGGCTCTTTTGAAGATAATTTTTACATCGGCAACCGTACCTGCAACACCGCCGATGCTAATTCGCTCATTGCCAATGACTTTATTGGAACGATTGAGCAGGAGCATCCAAAATTCTTCATGGGGTAAATCGCCGAGTGCGGGCAAAAACAATTGGTAGGCATCTTTACTGTGTTTGATTTGCGCTCGTTTCTTAGCGGTAGCAGCTTGTCGGCGGCGGCCTAGCTCAAGAGCAGCTACAATACCAATGGCTTTCGCCTCTCCTATCCCTTTGAACTGCATCAAATCACTAACTGTTTGCTTGCTTAACTCATTGAGATTATTGTCAACATGCTTTAAAATTTGCTTACATAAATCTACGGCTGTTACTTCTCGCGAGCCTGAACCAATAAGTATGGCTAGTAATTCCGCATCAGATAACACGCCTTTGCCTTTCAACAATAATTTTTCTCTAGGGCGATCTTCTTCTGCCCATGATTTAATGCCCATTTTAGGTAGATTATAGGTATCCATATCTGTTTATTTTTTTATTAAAATAATAATTAAACAGATTTCCTACTCTCCCACAGTTTTAAGTACACTTTTTTTAAGCCAAAGGATGAAGTCAAGACAGCCGCTTAGAACAAAAATTATGTGCTATTCAGCAGTATCTATGACTTAGCATATATAGGACACAAAAAAGGCATCACTGGCAAACAGCGATACCTAAATGATATTATGCCGAACAACTTTTTTTTAAAAAAATAGCACAACGCAACAATTTAGTCACGTTCAAATTAGAGTTTATTAACATGTTTTGCTAACTTTGATTTAAGGTTAGCTCCATTTTTTCTATGCAAAATGTTTCTTTTTACCAGCTTATCAACCATACTCATAACGTTAGGCAATAAACCTTCTGCTTCCGATTTATCAGTGGTTGAACGCAATTTTTTAATTGCATTTCGAGTCGTTTTTTTGAAATAACGATTGTGTAAACGTCTTTTTATGGTTTGTCTAATGCGTTTTTTTGCTGATTTATGATGTGCCATATACTTTTAAAATTCTAGTTTCTATTTTTTAGTGGATAAGTTATCCTAAATTTTACTTTTTGGAGCGCAAAGATAAGTATTTTTATGGTTTAAAAAAATGGAAACCTCTTTTTTTTCCGTTCTCTTTTGTTTTTTTGATAAAAGTAGCAATTTCATTCCTTTGTAATTGTTAAATTTAGTTAATTTTGTAAGGAAAAAAA
>JAHDHV010000129.1 GCA_020631155.1 Bacteroidota bacterium
TGTTTTTATTTCCTGTCTTACAAGGCTTTATAACAAGTCACTTCATGTAATTATTAGGTAGTTGTTTTCCATTTATCGGTTATGATAGATTGTATTTTTAACTTACAATAAATTATTTTTAGATTTTTTTTAAAATTATTATTTTTAACAAAATAAAATATCATTCTAAGGTTATGGAGATAGTTATGACAAAGTACTACAGCTAATTATTTTTTTATGGGAAAAAAGTCAAATGATGAAAAACGTCTTTTAAGGCGGTTCCAATCCAAAATAAATACAAAAAAACCTAGAAAAAATGGCAAGCCAATAGCTCTATAACGGACAATTGCCCCCAGATTATCTACTATCCAACCAACAAAAATAAAATAAGTAACGGCAAAAAACAGACAGGTATATAAAAAACAGCGTTGTTCTATTTCTCGAAACCGATTAAAGCCCAAACACAAGAGCATAAAAACAATTAAAAAAGTCATTTCAATGGCAGACATAGCCTGCACTAAACTATTGACTTCCAGTAATAAGGGTCGAAATGCAGCATTAAAAAACGCCTGCGGTATTTGTTGTACAAATGTCCACTTATTTTCTAGTGAGAGCATATTAATAGGAATATCACCAGTGCCGGGCTTGTACACCACAAAATAATAATGAGCATCATATACCCTAGCCAATATATCTAATTTAGGATGTAATTTATAAGCATTTAAAAGAGCTATTATGTAAATAAAATAAACAAATACAAACTTAGTAAAGCTATATTTAGGGTAGTAATAAGTCCAAAAACAGGAAGTCAAAGCTGGCAGTAGCAACATTAAAATGTAAGGCCGCACAATGCTTAATAGGGCTGCACATAGCGTCATATATAGCAGTCGTTTAAGGCGGTTTTTGTATTGTAAAAAATGGTAAAAGTGATAACACATTAAACCGATGGCCAAAAAGCTAATGCCTGATTTGTGAATCCCTGATGTCCAGAACAAAATGGATGGAACAAAAAAGAGTACGAAACAACTGGCAAAATGTTTCTCTGGAAAGAAATAATTGAAGGTGCGATACAATGCAAGCAGACCACAAAAGGAAAAAAACGCCCAAAAAACAACATGCACATAATAGTAACCACCCGAAATTAAATGTAATAAGGCATTGATACGCAACATGCTATAGGTACGTACATCCGACCAAAAGGGAATGGGTTCTAATATTTCACATAAATAATAAGGTGGTATGCGCGCATTCGGGCCGAAGGTTAACTCAATATAGTACCAAGGATTAATAAAAATGGTATCGTAAATCATACGACCAGAATCAAAAAATGACCAAGTATCAGCACCACCATAATAATACAGATGAATACAACCATAAACACAGCCTGCTGCAATTTTGACAAGAAAAATACCTATTAATTGTTGTTTACTAAGTCCGCTTTGTCGAAAAAATGCTATTCGTTGTATCAACCAACACAATAGACATGTGTATATTGCCATGATGCCAATTTGCAATAGTAAGTCTGCCATAGTTTTTGTATTTTTTTTAGCCGAACTCCAAAAATAACAATATTATTGTAAAGACTTAGTACATTTGAAGGACGCAATGCCTTACAGATTTGGCGTTTTTTTTATACACAAAATCAATAATCTCAACTATACATATGAAAAATACAAAATTACTCTTATTTATCTTAATCCATATCACTGGCTTACATAGTCTACAAGCACAAAATGAAGTCAACAACCCTATAATTTGGACTTTGCAAGACTGTTTGGACTATGCCCGACAACATAATTTGCAAATCAAACAACTGAGTTTACAGGAAAAAGTAGCCAAAATCAATCACAAACAAAGCAAAGACGACAGGCTACCTAACTTAAATGGCACTTTTTCGCATGGTGTTAATGTGGGTCGAACTATTGACCGAACAACTAATAGCTTTACCACCGATGCCATACAGTTTAGCAGCCTACAGTTGAACAGTAATTTTATAGTGTACAATGGGCATATCACTCGCAATACTATTGCTCAAAGAGAATTGGAACATCAACTAGCGCAATTGACAGTAGAGGAAACAGCTAATAACCTGAATTTGAGCATTTTATCCGCTTATTTGCAAATTTTATTAGCGGAAGAACAAGAAAAAATCTTAGCAAAACAATCGGAGTTGACCCAAAAACAGTATGAGCAAACGCAAAAATTGGTTAAGGTGGGTTCTTTGCCTGCTGGCGATTTGCTAGATATTGAAGCGCAGCTTGGCAATGATGAATTAAATATTGTTAATGCGGAAAATACCATACAAGCAGCCTATCTCAATTTATCGCAATTACTAGATTTATACGAGCAAAATATACAAGTTGCTCGCAATCAAGTAGATGTACCAAGCACAAAACTCCTGAGCGAGCTTAGTCCGCAATTGATTTATGAAACTGCCCTTTCTACACAACCACAAATCAAAACCGCTACTCTTCGTACACAAATTGCAGAAAAGGGGCTCAAAATAGCAGAGGGCGGACGCTGGCCAACTGTTGCCTTAAGCGCGCAGTTGAGCAGTAATTTTTCTAGTATCGCCCCCGATTTTGACAATGCAAGCATCACAGGTATTGACACAATACGTTCTCTTTCTATTATTAATAACGATCTACAACCAGTTTTTGAGCTGGTACCGGAACTTGATTTGCCGAAGCGCGGCTATTTTGGGCAGTTAGGGGATAATGCGGGTGGTTTTTTAGGTTTGAGTGTATCAGTGCCGATTTTCAATAATTTTAGGGTTCGAAATGGCATTGAACTGGCTAAAATTAATATCGACAATACCCGTTTTAGTCAAGAATTGACAAAAAATAATTTGCGTAAAGCCATCGAACAAGCGTATTTAGATGCACAAGCGGCAGCCAAAAGGTATGAGAGCACACAAAAAAATATTGTAGCATTGGAAAAATCTATGGCACATGCCGAAAAGAAATTTGAATTAGGGATGGTGACTGCTTTGGAGTATTTAACAACAAAAAACAACCTCACTCGCGCCGAGTTGAATGTTGAAGCTGCTAAATTTGAATATATTTTTCGCCTAAAAATTCTGGATTTTTATCAGGGAAAACCATTAGAATTCGGAAACTAAATGCCTAGATATGAGATATGAGATATGAGACATCAGACATCAGACATCAGACTTCATAAGACTTGAGGCAGTTAACTCATTATTAATCGTTTATAGTCCTCTAAAATGTTGTTTAACTTTGTCCAACTACTTAGGCTTGACAATGGTATATTAAACTTTTCTTTCAATTCAAAACGTTGATTTGACTAAATGCTCACCATCAAAAACATTGCTCCGTAGATTAGTGATTCGGCGTTTTTTTGATGTCTAACCACATGCATGGGGTCAGCTGACTCCGATGATTGAGCCTTAGGAGTGTAGCGACTTTTGCCAAACACATGAGGAAGCCCCATATAGACATAAGATGCGAGGTGATATGAGATTTTTCAAAGCAAGAAAAATTATCTTACATCTTATGTCTAAAATCTTACGTCTAAATATTTATTCAAAAACCTCTGGTTTCATTTGTGGGAAAAACAATACATCTTGGATCGATGGCGAATTGGTCATAATCATGGCGAGGCGGTCAATGCCGATGCCGAGACCTGCGGTTGGGGGCATTCCATATTCGAGAGCACGAAGGAAATCTTCGTCTAGCATCATGGCCTCCTCGTCGCCACGCTTGCCGAGTTCGAGTTGTGCCTCAAATCGCTGTCGCTGGTCTATGGGATCGTTTAGCTCGGAAAAAGCATTGCAAATTTCCTTGCTGTTGCAAATGGCTTCAAAACGCTCGACTAGCCCTTCTTTACTACGGTGTTTTTTGGCCAGTGGCGACATTTCAATTGGATAATCAGTAATAAAAGTTGGCTGAATCAAAAGCGGCTCGCATTTTTCGCCAAAAATCTCATCAATCAATTTGCCGCGCGCCATTGTTTTGTCAATTGGTACATGTAGCTCTTTGCAGACATTTCGCAAAGCCTCCTCATCCATTTCGGAAATATCAATTCCTGTAAAATGCTCAATCGCTTCGTACATGCTAAAGCGTTTCCACGGGCGTTTGAAATCAATCACATTTTCGCCTACCTGTACCTTTGTATCGCCATGTAAATCCATTGCTACACGCTCAATCATCGCTTCGGTAAAATCCATCATCCACTGATAATCTGTGTAAGCAACATACACCTCCAACATCGTAAATTCTGGATTGTGGAAACGGCTCATGCCTTCATTTCGGAAATCTTTGGCAAATTCAAAAACGCCATCATAACCGCCAACAATCAAGCGTTTTAGGTATAGCTCATTGGCAATTCGCAAATAAAAAGTGGTGTCTAATGCATTGTGATGCGTTTTGAAAGGTCGGGCTGCTGCACCGCCATAAAGAGGCTGCAAAATAGGCGTTTCTACCTCCAAATACCCTTTTTCGGTCATAAAGGCACGCATGGAATTGACCATTTTGGAGCGTTGCACAAAGGTTTCGCGCACCTTCGGATTGATGGTTAAATCAACATAGCGTTGACGGTAGCGCAATTCGGGATCGCTGACCTCATTGTACAGTTCGCCGTCTTTTTCTTTCACAATCGGCAAAGGACGTAGCGACTTACTCAGTAGCTTTAATTCTTTGACATGGATGCTGGTTTCGCCTGTTTTTGTTTTAAAAACATGGCCTTTCACGCCTACAAAGTCGCCAATGTCTAATAATTTTTTAAATACTTTATTGTATAAATTTTTATCGTCTTCTGGGCAAATTTCATCTCTATTCACATAGATTTGAATTTTCCCATAAGCATCTTGTAAAACCGCAAAGGAAGCCTTACCCATCACCCGTTTCGTCATCAAACGGCCTGCGAGGCTCACTTCTTGGTAGTTTTTTTCTTCGTCATTGTACTTGTCTAAAATTTCTTGACTGTTCACATTCACGTCAAAGCTGGCTGCTGGATAAGGCTCAAAACCTAAATCAATGATTTTTTGCAGTGCTTCTCGTCTCACTTGTTCCTGTTCGCTCAATACTCTTGCCATTGGATATTAGAATTTAGCTATTAGAGTTTAGAAATTAGCTATTAGAAATGGTAGATCAAGTAGCTAAAATCTCTGTAACCTATTGATTATTAATTTATTAAAAAAATCTACAATTCAATTAATGAACAATTAAGTACTTAGACATAAGATGTGAGACATAAGACTTGAGATAGTTCATTCATTATTAAAAGTTTATGGCAAGTTCAAATGTCATTTAATTTTGTCTAGCTACTTATAAGTTCATAAAACGCACAAAGATAAAGATAGTTTGGAATTTATGGTAACTATTTGTAAGTTTTATGATTTAGTGTTGATTAGGTTACAGATTTATTTTCCACAGAAGAATTAAAAAAACAAGCAGTAAATGAAAATATTATCAAGCATTTATTTTAAAATATTACTTTCATTTTTTTTAATAAAGGAGTTTGGTCTATATCAATTTGCTTAACTCCTTGACATGCGAAAAACTCCTAAACAAAAAAATAATATAACTAATTTATTATGTTATTTTTTCAAAATCACTGTCAAATGTTGTAATTATACGCTCTTCTGAAATGGAAAGCCTAACTACTTCTCGATCTTTAATTCCTGTATTTACATCTGAAATGTGTATAATATCATATCCCTTGCTTTTAAGATATTTGTAACTTGAATAAGGAAAGTTCTCATCTGCTAATAATAACATGTTTACGCTCTTTGTTCTTTTGGCATGAATAATAATCCATCTTTCATACACTCATATGCATAAGCATATACAGCTTTCATTGATTCGGAACTCAAGCTAGGATAATTTTCAAATATTTCTGATTCTGTCCAACCATTAGCTAGTCGTCCTAGTATAAATTCAACGGATAATCTTGTATTTTTAATTATTGGCTTACCTTTAAGTACTTGTTTATCTGTAGTAATGTATTTTCTCCAATCTATCATGATTTTATCTAGTTGAATAGTGTTTGTTTTTTGTTTTTGAGTTTTTTAAATGCTCATTAAAATGAACAAGTTGAAACTACAAACGGTTGCAAAAACAAAAATAATCGGTAATGTAAATTAACGAGTGATTTGGGCTTACCTTGGATGAACTATGGCGCACGCTAATATGTGTCATTAATTTACTTTTTGGTATGTTTCAAATCTTCTGGTTTTCAACCTAACAGTTTGTCGTTATTTAACAGTTCGTGGATTCGTGATTAGTAGATTAGTGATTCGTTTTCAGTTTTTTTAGTTTCTTTTTGAATGAGTTCTGTAACGACGGCCTTTAGCCGTCATAGTTCTTGCAAATAATTAATAGCCAGTAATTTATATATAAAAAAGGTTCAGGGAAAAAATCCAATTTCTGATCTCTAATAGCTAATTTCTAAAAGCTAAATAGCCAAAAGGCTAAATATCTAAATAGCAATTTTAGAAACAAAGTGTTAGGAAGAAAATGAAACATACCTACTTTTTATGGGCATTTACACAACTTATTCCACTAATTTTGGCGAAGTCTGCTGTATTGCGAGTAATAATAGTCAGATTGTAAGTCAAAGCTGTAGCAGCAATAATAGCATCAGGTAACTTTATTTTGTGAGATTTACGCAATGATATTGTTGTTTGAACAATCAAATCTGATAACAACAGTACATCTGATGCATTTACAAAATCTTGTAAAGTTTGCATCTCAGCAGGAGAACCATTATAACCCAACAATTCAATTTGATTAATCACTGATAGATAGTAAAGGTCTTTATCTATAATACTTTGTAGCCAAACGCTTCCAGATGTAGGTAAATGCCCACCTAAAAACTCAATTACGGCATTAGTGTCTATCAAATATTTCGTTCCCATTCGTTACGACTTTGTTGATTGTATTCAAGCATTTTTCGGGCACTTGCTTTAGGTATACTCCCTGCCCACTGACGTTTAGGCTTATCTATTTGAGGCTTAGTAACTACCAAACGTAAAATGTTCAATTGTTCTAATTGTTGAAGTAAGCTTAAAGCCTTATCATTAAGGAGTTCAACGACTATTGTTTGCATAAAAATAATGTTTTAGTTCTAACAATTTAAACAAATAAATGGTTGAAAAAACTACTTTACTTCGTCCCTTCCTTCACTACACGCTTTTTGCGTTTTGTCCATTCGTTTAATTTGGTGCTTAATGTAAAATGATGGTTGCCACCTGCTAAATGATAGATAGCTCTGCCGTAACTGATTTGAAATTTTCGGGTATGAATACCTGCGCCAAAGGAAAAACCTGTTAAACCGTTACGTATTTGAGTCCCTAGCTCCTGCCTTCGCAAATGATTGTAACCGAAGCGCATACGCAAAGCTTTTCCCAAATATAATTCTCCATTAAAAGTTAGATGCCGAAAGATTTTATCGGCTATATGATTACTTTCGGTAGGTTCTTCAAATAAAGAATTTTCCTCCACTTGATTTGGGTCGTCATAACGAATGTCCCACTGGTTCAAATGATGGGCTACAATTGAAAAGCGGAAAGGCATGTATTTTAGCTTCTTAGTCACCCCAATTTGCAGATCAAAGGGCAAGGATTCACGCTCTGTTGTATAACTAGTCAGTTGATAGCCTATGTTTTTCGCTACTGCTGCAACGCCTAATTCTGTTTCTTTATCGTAATAAACAACGCCAAAATCAGCAGCAATACCCAAAGCGCGGTAAGTATCTAAAGAGGAAGTAATAAATTTAAGGTTGGTACCATAAGAGAATTTCCCTTCTCGGCGAGCTGCCCCAATAGAAAAGGCATATTCTCCACCTGAAAAATTGCCTAATACATTGCTTGTTCCATCGGTTTGTGTAAAATCGCCATAGGAAATGAACTGCATGGATGCGCCAAAAGTAGCTATGCCGTCTATATGTTTGGCAAAGGCCACATGTGAATGATGAAGATCGGCAAAGTAACGGTCGTTATTTAGAGATAAGTAGGTGTCCATCTCCTCATTATAAAGGGCAGGGTTTTGCGCTGCCATATTAACATCCTCATCCATCACCGCTATTTGATAACCTCCTAAAGCGGTTACTCGCGCAGAAGGCGATAAAGTGAGAAATTCAAAGGCGTGTTGTCCACCAATTTGTGCTTTAAGTATTGGATAATCAAGAAGTAATAAAGATAAAATTATCAGCAGATAGTGTAGTATTTTTTTCATAAATTGTTTTTTTAAAAAAGGAGTGCATTAGGCAGTATTTTTCAACCACCTAAGAGGCTGTCTTGATTTTGTTTTTGAAGCTGAAAATGATGGATTTTGTTCTCAAATGTAGCGTTTTTTGAGGTGCATAGTGGGGCTACGTACCGATAAAAAGGCGAAATTTGGGGGCAAAAGACACATTTTTTAAGCCAAAGGATGAAATCAAGACAGCCTCTAACACACTTTTGATGATAAAACGATAAAAAACTTCTTGAAAAACGTTTTTTTGTATAGGAAAAGTACTTTTGAGATAATTTTAATTGTTTAAACTTTGGGATTTTTAGAAGTTAGATGTGAACTATTGTATAGTTCGGTCTCGGCTAAACGGCGTAGCCAAGTTTTGCTGACTATGAACGTTTTAGCCATTATTAGACGCATACCTTTTATTTTAAGTGCCAAGTACTAATTAATGGTGCCCTAATTTTGCTCTAAAGTATTAAGAATCAACGCTTTAATATTTTAGTTTAGGACATTAATTTTGCATAGGCACTTATAATTCGAGGTGTTTTATCAAATAGGACGTAATAATTTCATGACGACTTTTTATGTAGTTTTCATCATTTTTTTGAAGCTGTCCTAATTCCGTTGTTATAGCTAATTTCATTTTTTGATAGGTTTGTTTCTTTTTGGAGAAATCATAATTTTTGGCTCTTGAATTATTCTTCTGGGTTAATAGTGTCATATTTCCCAACTTATAGGTATAATTCTTTCTGAAAGTAGCAGAAAAATCCTTTTTCCAATTCGTAGTATCATTAGGGTTTTGAGGTATGATATGTTCCAAAGTAGATTTTTTATAATCTAATTCAAAACCTACAACATCATCGGGTTCATCTATATCTTTTGCCCACAAATATCGAGCAACAATTAGTTTTGCCCAATCATTATCTGTAATGTTATTATTCTTAATTATTTGTTTTAAATCCGCTTTACTCGTTTGACTTAAAGTAATTTCATTAATCGCATTATCAAAGTCATCAGCATTCAGAAATTCAATAGCATTAAAAATTGGTTTAGTTTGAAATCTTTTAGAAGGTCCTAACAGTAAATAAGTAATAAATAATTCAAATTCTTTAAGAAATAATATTAGATTATTTTCATCAGAAATATTACTAAAAAGTGCCAAAAGTAAGTTGACTGTGTATCTTGAGTTTCCCGAGTGTTTTAAGAATAAGACCCTATTCTTGATTTCTTTGTTATCGTAAGAAGCTAACTCAATATCTGTGTAATGTTTAAGATTATCCTTTACATCATCATAAAAGATTTCTACTTTTTTCTTTGTTATTCCATCCTTAAACGACTTTTGATAAATTTCTTGAACATCATTAAAAGCAGAGTACTTTTGTTTCTTTGCGTTTGTACTTTCTACATATCTTCCTATAAATTCGGGAGTGAATTCATAATCGTCAAGTTCTAACCATTTTTGCTCTGGGTTAGGTACATCATGAAGATACATTTCACTTATTATGAAGTTTCTAAATAAGTCTTTATTTGAAAGTGGTAGCCCACGATTATTTAAAATTTCAAAGATTTGATACGCAATATCAAATCTTGGAGATAAAATACGGACAATAGTTACTTTATTTTTTAAGAACTCAACAAATTCATTAAGACGTTTAGCTTTTTTAAGTGTAAAAACATCAATATCTAAAAATTGACTTCTTAGTTTTTTTATCAAGTAATCTCTATTATTGAAATATCTCATAGAAACTTTAGCCTGTTCCTCTGTAATACCATTGGTAGCAAGGTCTTTATAATGACCACATTCTAAAGCTGCTTTTAGAACAAGGTCATATTCAAATCCTGCAAGACTTTTTATTTTAACTTTTTTCTCTTGTTCTTCAAGTCCAAATAATTTTCGATTAAACAATATAGAATTGATGTTATTTAAAGCGTTTCCAATAAACTGTTTCAAGGGCACTATATTATTAGATTCTATTTGATCATTCTTAATATCCTGTAACATGCACTTAATCGAAACAAATAAAAGTGTTAATGTTGTTAATCTTTGTTGTCCATCTACAACCTCAAACTCTCTTTTAGTAGTATCTCCAATTAATACCATAGAACCCATAAAATAGATATTGGGATTATCACTTTCAAAATGTTCTATTAAATCTTTCCACATTATATTTACTTGGTTGTCTTTATCGCTTTTACCTCTTGCTGACCAAGAATAAGGTCGTTGATAACTTGGAATTATATAAGTTAAGTCATTTCCAAATAAATCATTTAATACTTTTTGCTCTGGTGTAAATTCCATAATTCTATTTAATGTTTGAAACAATATTTATTTGCTAAGATACTTGTTTTATAGCAACTATTGATGTTTTTTTATTTTGGTTGCGTCTAACTATGAATCAACAAATGCTTAAAGTAGCCACAAACAAAAAGTCTTATATCTCCTATCTCAACCTCTAATTTTTCTTTCCACCAAATAAATTTCTAAACAAACCTCGTTTTTTCTTATCCTTTTTACTGCCTTTCGGACGTATTTTTCCTTTAATTACTCTAGGGTTATTGCCACTACTGCCAACTGTAGAAGGACGTGTGGGTGTAGTACGGGTCGTGCGTGTAGGGCTTGTGCGAGTCGGCGTAGTACGCGTTGGAGTTGTGCGCGTTGAGGTAGTAGTACTGCTACTCCCACTTGTTGGCGGTACTTTCTTTTTACCGGGGAAGCGAATGGTACCTTTTGTTCGATTACTACCCGTTGATGTAGAAGTGCTCGAACTACTGCCTGATGAACTAGGGCGAGAGCGAGGCGGCTCATACTCTCTATCTGGTACATCTTCTACTACATCATCGGCTGGCGGAATATAGGGTTTTGTAGGTTTTCTTGGCTTAGTCGGTGTAGTCACTACTGGCTCATCAAAAACAGGCTTCGATGGACGACTTGGAGAACTAGGCTTTGTAGTAGTAGTAGTAGTGCTACTACTACTAGGCTTTCGCGGTTTAGTAGGTGTAGTGACCACTGGCTCGTCAAAAACAGAACCCGTTGAACGACTTGGCGTGCTCGGTTTAGTCGGCTTAGTCGGTCGGTTGTCAAAGATAGACCCAGGATCGCGAGTTGAAGAACTACTGCTACCTGAATGGCTGCCTGTACTATGTCCCGGTGAGGGTCGTGACGGCGTTGTAGGTGTGGTGACTACTGGTTCATCAAAAACAGAGCCTGAGGAGGGTCTAGACGGCCGATTTGGAATCGCTGCGGGTGCATGTGTTACATAAATAGGGCAGTTCAAGTCTGCTAATACATCTCTTGATGCTCCCTTAAAAGTAGCGTATTTATATTCGCTATATTTCGGATCATTGTATAATTTTTTGAAAAATAGTGCCCAAGTAGGTAAAGCCATATTTGCCCCCTGCCCTAGCCCAATGCTACGGAATCGGATGCGGCGATCAGAGCCTCCCGTCCAAACACCTGCCACCAATTTCGGGGTAATGCCCATAAACCAGCCATCGGTTTGCTTCTGGGTTGTGCCTGTTTTCCCCCCCATCGGACTTTGGAAATCGTAGCGACTTCGCAAACGGCGTGCTGTTCCGCTATCTACTACCCCTTCCATCATTTCTACCATAGACGCAGCGGTTTCTGCTTCCATAATGCGCGAGCGGCGGCGGTAATCTACATTGGTATACATTTCTTTTCCACCCAACTCTTTGCCCGAATGATTGGTAATTTTGGTAATATATTGAGCAGGCGTTTCATGACCACCATTCACAAACGCGCTATAAGCAGCCACCATTTCCCTTAATGGAATTTCAGCTGTACCTAGTGTAATGGAAGGCACTTTGGGTATATCCGTTTTAATGCCCATGCTTTGGGCAAAATCAACCACTCGCTCTACCCCTGTTTCCAAAATAATTTGCACTGAAACCGTATTGACCGATTTTGCCAAACCGCCACGCATAGAATAAGCTCCACCGTATTGATCGTCAGAATTGCGAGGAGTCCAGTCGTCATAGTCTACATAGGTTCGCAATTCATTGGGGAAATATTGGCAAGGTTTAAAAATTTCGTGATGCAAGGAAGCAGCATAAACAATGGGCTTGAAAGTAGAACCGACTTGTCGCCGAGAATTGGTATTATCGTATTTAAAATATTTCTGATCAATACTGCCTACCAAAGCTTTAACATGCCCCGAATAAGGTTCCATCACTACAAAACCTGTATTCAAAAACTTGAGGTAATGACGAATAGAATCCATCGGGCTCATATTTTTTTCTTTCGGCTCACCCGACCAGTCAAAAACCGTCATCGGTACAGGTTTCAAGAATACTCGATCAATTTGCGTATTCGTTTTGCCTGCTGCTTTTAGATTTTTATAACGGCGAGAGCGTTGTTTAGCAGCCGTTATCACCTTTTTATCGCCACCCCAAGGCACTCGACCTTGCCAGTGTTTGTCAAAGTCAAATTGCAACTTTTTCATATGCTCTTTAACAGCTCCCTCTGCATAAGTTTGCATTTTTGAATCTAAGGTCGTATAAATTTTTAAACCATCTGTATAAATATTAAAATAAGTACCATCAGATTTGGGATGTTCTTGTGCCCATTTTTCCACAATTTGACGTACTTGTGATTTAAAATGCGCGCCTAGCTTTTCCGTTTCTCTACGCACACTATAATCTAAACCTAGTGGACGCTTTTTTAAATCTTTGGTTTGTATAGTGCTCAGATAGCCTTTTTTCTGCATCTGATTTAATACCACATTTCGCCTTTGAATGGCTTTGGCAGGGTTCAAACGGGGGTTGTAGGAAGTGGTAGCTTTTAACATTCCGATCAAAGTAGCCCCTTTTTCTACGGTTAATTTTTGGGCTGGGCTACTAAAATAACGCTCCGATGCTGTACCAATTCCATACACATTTTCCCCGAAAGAAACGGTATTTAAATACAAGGCAACAATGTCGTTTTTATCGTAAATATGCTCCATGCGGCGCGCGATAATTGCCTCACGTGTTTTGTTGACAGGCATGGTTAAAAAGGAATAGCGTTTTCGCCCAAAGAGGTTTTTGATCAACTGCTGAGTGATGGTACTCCCCCCACCTGAGCTTTCGTCTTGCAATATGATGGACTTAATTAGTACGCGAAACATACTTTTGGTATCAACTCCCTTATGTTCAAAAAATCGAGCGTCTTCGGTAGCAACCAAAGCTTTGACCACATGCGCAGGGATTTCTTTGTAGGGAATATTAGTTCTGTTTTGGCGATAAAATTTACCGATTAATTTGTTATCGGCAGAGTAAATTTCGGAAGCAACAGGGTTTTGGATAGCACGCAATTCAGCGAGTGTAGGCACATGACCGAAAGCTCCATATAATACGGCAAAGTAAAACCCAAATATAGCAACAACACCAATGATGAGTAAGGCAATGCCAATTTTCATCAATGTCTTTAAAATACCTCCGCCTGATGAACCATCAGAAGAATTTTTTTTAGGTTGTTTGTTTTTATCAAATACTCTGGTTTCTGACATTTAACTGCTTGTTTTTCAGATTGAGAAAAAAGATGGCGGTTAGAGATTAGATGCTGGCGGTTAGAAATTAGTTGTTAGAGATTAGCTTTTTGGCTTTTTGGCTTTTTGGCTTTTTGGCTTTTTGGCTTTTTGGCTT
>JAHDHV010000645.1 GCA_020631155.1 Bacteroidota bacterium
ATCCACGAATCCACGAATCCACGAATCCACGAATCCACGAATCCACGAATCACGACCCCGTTTTTTCATAATTTACCATCCAATGAATACCGTATTTATCGGTGAACATGCCGAATAGTGCACTCCAAAATGTGGCTTGAAAGGGCATCGTTATAGTGCCGCCTTCGGATAATTTGGTAAATACTTCTCTGGCTCTTTCCTCAGAATCGGTGTTGACGAAGAGTGCGACATTGTTGCCGATATTGGTAGCTTTGCCGAAAGCATCGGAAGAATCGCAACCCATCAGCGTCATGGTGTCATTGATGGGAAGGGAAACGTGCATTATTTTTTGCTTTTGCTCTTCGGGAATTGGTTGTTCGGATGGCATATTTTCATAACGGTTGAAGTCTTTAAGCTCACCGCCAAAAACGGAGCAATAAAAGTTAAAGGCTTCTTCACAATTGCCATTAAAGGTCAGGTAGGGATTTACTGTAAACATGATGGTATTTTTAGCTTTTTAGCTAGTACTTAGACATAAGATTTAAGACATAAGACGTGAGATAACTTATTTATTTTCAATGTTTTATAACAAATCCAATAGTTGTTTAATTTTGTCTACCTACTTAGCTGTTGAAAATAAAATTTTTTGTTTTGAAATTCAAGTTTTGGGTTTTGCTGGCTGAGGGATTTTAGTGGAAATGAGCCAAAGCCAAAAACTAGTAGCGACAAGGCATGCCTTGTCGCTACGCCGAGCGAGGGCGGAACGTAGAGAGCTATCAGCGAGGCTTAGAGCGAATAGTTTTTTGGCAAAGGCGAATTGCAACGGAAAGCCCGACCCCGATGATTGAGCAAAAACGCTTGTTTTTATTTGGGGACGTTACATGTAACGTCTCTACAGCTAACTTTCTTTTGGATTAACTGAAAAACTTTATAGCGTTTTTTGCGAAACAGAGGGGGCAGCCCCATATCTAATTTCGGATTTTTTGATTAGGTCATCATTTCTTATGCAATATTACATATAATTTGTGAAAAAAATGATGAAATCGGCTGCTAAAAATGTATTTGTTTGATGCGATTTGTTTGTAAAAATGTTTTTGTATCTTGTAGCTAAATTTTAGCTATTAAAAATTAAAATTTAGCTATTTTGTTTTTTGAAGTACAAGTGTAGCCAAAGGCTACCTATTTGGTTCGGAGCGAGGTAGAACCTCACACCTGTAATCATGGTTATTTTTTTGAAAAATAAAAAAGATTTGAATGATTAAGTCGCAGTTTAATTTGAAAAACAAAGCTTGTGTGGTCACAGGGGCAAGCAAGGGGATAGGTGCATCCATTGCGCGAGGTTTGGCGGAATTTGGTGCGAAGGTCGTTATCAGTAGCCGAAAACAGGAAGCAGTAGACGCTCTTGCAACTGCTTTTGTTGCGGATGGACTAGAGGCTGTTGGAATTGCTTGTCATATGGGGAATGCACAGCAAATTGAACAATTGGTGGCACAAACTGTTGATAAGTATGGCAGAATAGATGTGATTATCAATAATGCAGCAACAAATCCTGTGTTTGCACCAATGGAGCAAATTGAAGATTCGGTCTTTGACAAAATCATGCAGGTGAATGTGAAAGGGCCTTTGCTGTTGTGTAAAAATGCTTTGCCTTACCTTAAAAAAGAGGGTGGTTCTATCATCAATATCAGTTCGGTAGAGGGTTTGAAACCGAGTTTTGGGCTGAGTTTATACAGCGTTAGCAAGGCCGCTTTGATTTCTTTAACGCAAAATATGGCAAAGGAATGGGGGAAATATGGTATCCGAGCAAATGTTATTTGTCCTGGCTTAATTCAAACAAAATTTAGTGCTGCTCTTTGGAAAAACGAAGCCCTTTTAAAGCAGTTAGAGGGACAATTACCGCTTAATCGTATGGGGCAGCCCGATGAAATGGCAGGTCTCGCGCTTTTCCTTGCTTCCGATGCATCGACTTATTGTACGGGAGGGGTATTTGTGGCAGATGGCGGGCAAATGCTTGTTTAGAGCTTATCTTGCTTTTTGGCTGAGTGTGTCAAGAAAAGAGGGTTTTCCTATAAGAGCTATTTACCTTAATCTTATAAAGTGTCCCTTTCCCTACGTTTTTTTCCTTTTTTTCTTGATAAAGATTCAAAAGGGTACACAAATTAAAGAAGTAGTTTTTTTTGAGTGTTAACTTGCT
>JAHDHV010000130.1 GCA_020631155.1 Bacteroidota bacterium
GGGGGAATGTCTATTTAAAAAGTATTTTGTAATTCCCTAAATTCTTGACACACTCAAATAAGTACAAACTGTTAGGTAAAAAAACTCGGTATTTGAAACATACCATTGTTTGATAATATTTTTATTATAATTAAGGGATAATAGATATGAGTGTAAAAAAAACAAGAAAATACCTACTGCTTTTTTTCATTGGTTTGCCATTATTAATTTTGCTAATTGGTTATTTATTACCTGAAAACCCAATGATTCCTGTAGACCATGCAAGCCCAAAAGACTGGGACAAAAACAGCTTTTGGCAGCATCCTTGGGGAGAGTCGGGCACACATAAAGGGATTGATATTTTCGCGCCTTGGGGAACAACAGTTCGAGCCTCAACAAGTGGAGTGGTCATTTTTTCTGGCGATTTGCGATTGGGAGGCTTGGCTATATCTATACTCGGACCTAAATGGAAATCGCATTATTATGCCCATCTTAGAGAACTTTTAGTACATCCTTATGAATGGGTTGAACAAGGACAAATCATTGGTTATGTGGGCACTACGGGGAATGCTGTAGGAAAACGCCCACATTTACATTATTCCATCGCCTCTTTAGTGCCGCGTCCTTGGCGTTGGGATAATTCGCCACAAGGCTGGAAAAAAATGTTTTACCTTGATCCTGATAAAGCATTGCGGTGACTTTTAGAATGGAAAATAGAAAATGAAGAATGGAAAATTAGGCGTTGATATTTTCGCATTTTAGACACTATATAGGTAAAGATAATTCACGAATTATCTCTTTTTCTAAAAAAAAAAAATGAACCTCCCCATTTTTAGGGTGTACACTAGGTTGAATTTTGGAATAAATGCTGAATTTGGAGAAGATTTTACAGTTATTGTATACTAAATATCTCTAAAAAACGCTACAAGTGCAGGCTTTTTTACCGTACAGAATCAACCATTGCATGTTTTCTACAAATTACAAAAAACTGAAAGACGAGGCTTTGATGGAAGCAATCAACAAAGGGAATCTAAAGGCCTTTGACGAACTATATGGCCGTTATAATAGCCGTTTGTTGCATTATTTCTATCGAATGTTGGGCAAAGATGAGGATAAGGCACAGGATTTTTTACAAGAACTTTTTCTGAAAATTGTAGAAAAACCACATTTATTTAACCCCAAAAAACGCTTTTCTACCTGGATATTTACTATTGCAGCTAATATGTGTAAAAATGAATATCGGCGTTTGCAAGTACGCATTAATGGGGACTGTTATATTGGTGATTATAATGTAACAGCGAATGATGTGGTTTTGCCTAATATTGAGCATCAAATTGATAATCAAGCATTTAAACGCCTCCTATTTGCTGAAGCAGAAAAATTGAATGAGGTTAAAAGAAGCACTTTTTTATTGCGTTATCAAGAGCATTTTTCTATTAAAGAAATTAGCGATATTATGAATTGTTCGGAGGGAACGGTTAAGTCGCGGCTCTTTTACATCACACAACAATTAGCAGAAAAATTAAAGGCTTTCAACCCGAAAAACGAAAGTTATGGATAAATTGACATTTTTAGACATTGAAAATATATTGATGTGTAAGCAGTGGAGTGACTTATCTACTGAGGAACGCCAACTATTGCAACAGTACATTGGCAATAAGAAACAAGTGATGGCTTATCAACAGTTGTTGCAACAAACAAAGCATGTTTTGGATGTGCAACAACAGCCTGAATTGCAAGTCCGACCTGCTACACAATCTTTACTGCATCAGAAATTGAAAGCTCGACAGCAAACAACGCAAAAAAATGGTTTGGGTTCCCTATTATTGGGCTTTTGGAGTTTGTTAACACTGCGGAATCCTGCTAGTTCAGGCATTGCCCTAGCAATGTTGATCTTGACCTTTTGGTATGGAGGGCAATTAGAGGATAATATGCAGTTGCAAATGGATTATGCCAGCGACAGTATTGCGATGCATATACAAGATACAGCCTCAACAACTAAGGCTTTGCCCGATTCTAATCAGTTTATAATGAACCAAAAATACATTGGAAATATTGTTGCTGATAGCTTCGCGATTCAAGGTATTTTAAGGAAGTAGGGGGGGAGAGACTTTTGGATTTTTAGCTATGAAAAACAATAGTAAAGTCCAATTTTCTAACTTCTAAAATCTAATTTCTAACAGCTAAAAATCCAAATAGCCAAATATCTAAAAGTCTAAATATCTATTCTCTAACTTCCAGCCACAAACAAACTTCTATAACCATTTAACCAAATAATTGAGCCTAATAAAAAGAATACGCTTAACACAATTATCAAAATAGGTGTAGACAGTCCTAGTGATAAGACAATAACTAGGGCTGCGGTGATGAGTAAACGAAGATGTTCTACATACCAAACCCAGGTTTTTTTCTCAAATAGAGCTCCTAGATTAACAATGGCTAGAATAACTAAACTCGCGCATAGTATTTTTAATAATATGGAGAGTGAAGCACTTAAAAATAAAAACGCACTTGCGCCAATGAGTACCAAAGCATATTGCAATAAAATGTAATAGTTCAAGCCCATTGGAATGGTGGTATCGTATTTTTGGAAAGTCTCAGGGGTAACTACGCGCTTTTTCTTTTTGATTTCCCCAAAAGAGGCGGGTTTCCAGCCCGGAGGTTGAACCAATAGGTTAATGCGATCACTCCAATTGTCGGCTTTTTGCACATCGCCAAACAGTCGCCACCAGTATTCGAGGTTGAGCCATAGCGGATTCCAACTGTGTGGCTGTTGGGTAATGCCATAGACAACTTCTTCCTCTTCCGCCTGAAAAGTACCAAATATACGATCAAAAATAATGAGCGTTCCGCCGTGATTGCGGTCAATATATTTGGGGTTTACGCCATGGTGGACGCGGTGATGGGAAGGCGTATTAAAAACATATTCGATGGGCTTAGGTAAGCGATTGATCGTTTTGGTATGTATCCAAAATTGGTAAAGCGTTTGGAAGGAGTTAATGGTAATAAATAAAATCGGATTGAAACCAATGATGGCAAGAGGTAGGTAAAAAATATTGGAAAAGAAATTTTGCACCCAACCCTGCCGCAATGCAACCGATAAATTGTACTCCTCACTTTGATGATGCACTACATGACTACCCCATAGGATACTGATTTCGTGCGCCGCTCGGTGAAACCAATAATAAAAAAAATCAACGCCAATAAATAGGATAATCCAGGTCCATACGGTGCTTTGAATGTCAAAAAAGCGGTAATTATTATACAAAAACACATAGCCTAAAATAACAATCGTTTTGGTGAAAACGCCTATTATTTGTTGCCCAATGCCACAGCTAATATTGGTTACTGCATCATTGAAACGATACAACTTTGTTTTTTGCATCTTTTCAATCAGCAGTTCAATGCCAATCAATAAAAAGAAAATTGGAATGGCTAAAGCGATGTAATTAACTGCTTCCCCCATTGTTTGTTGATTTTTATTGGATTTATTATTTGTTATAAGGTCCCCCTCAATGCCTGTTCTCTTTCAATGGCTTCAAATAGAGCCTTAAAGTTGCCTTTGCCAAAGGATTTTGCACCTTTACGTTGAATGATTTCGTAAAAAACAGTTGGGCGGTCTTGTACAGGTTTGGTAAAAATTTGCAATAAATAGCCTTCCTCATCTCGGTCTACCAAAATATTGAGTGCTTTTAAGGCTTCTATTTCTTCTTCAATATTACCAACTCGCTCTAACAAATCATCATAATAAGTATCAGGAACGTATAAAAATTCTACTCCTCTGCGGCGCAATTCGCCAACAGTATGTAAGATGTCATTCGTTGCAATGGCAATGTGTTGTACTCCTGCTCCTTTGTAAAAATCGAGATATTCCTCTATTTGCGATTTGCGTTTGCCTTGTGCGGGTTCATTAATCGGAAATTTTACATAACCATTTCCATTAGATACAACCTTAGACATCAAAGCGGTGTATTCTGTTGAAATGTCTTTATCATCAAAAGTAATTAGCAACTTAAAGCCCATTACTTCCTCATAAAACCGCACCCAATCGTTCATTTGGCCTAATTCCACATTTCCCACACAATGGTCTACATATTTTAGCCCAATTGGTTGGATGGGGAAGGGGCTTTTTGCTGCTTGATACCCCGGCATAAATGCGCCTTTGTAATTTTTACGCTCTACAAATTTGTGAATGGTATCTCCATAGGTTTTAATAGAGGCTGTAACCACTTCACCAAACTCATCGCCTGTAACGGTAGGCGGTTGTATAGGAATAGCCCCACGTTTAGTTGTTTCTTGGAAAGCTTGTGTCGCATCATCTACCCAAAGAGCGAGTACCTTTACACCATCGCCATGTATGCGTACATGCTCGGCGACAAATGAGAAAGGATCAAGCGCAGCAGTGAGTACCAATCGCACTTTGCCTTGCTGCAACACATAAGAAACGCGATCTTTTAAACCTGTTTCCAAACCTGCATAGGCAATTAATTCATAACCAAAAGCCGCTTGGTAATAGTAGGCTGCTTGCTTGGCATTACCTACATAAAACTCAATATGATCCGTGCCATTTAGGGGCAAAAAGTCAGTAGTTGTTACAGTATTGGTTGCATGACTGGTTTTAGTTGTTTCCATGATTCACATAGTTAATGATGGTGAAAATTTTTTGCAAAGTTACTGAAATAAGTGCTAGATGTATGACATTAGACTATTGATTGTTGTGAACTTAATTGTACAGTTTTAAGAATGGTGTATTAGAAAACAAATAAGTTTAGGTAGATGTTCTTATTTTAAGGTATTTACACTTGTTTTTACTTGATTCTTTTTTCATGATATTATTTGAGTGTGCCAAGAAAAGAGGGTTTTCCTATAAGAGCTATTTACCTTAATCTTATAAAGTGTCCTTTGCCCTACGTTTTTTTTCCTTTTTTTTCTTGATAAAAAAAGAAAGAAAAAAATCAAGACGGTGAAACTTTTTCGCTAAAAATTGGCGTGAAACGCTAAAATCTCCTAAGGTGATACTCTTTTTCCAATCAAAATAAGTGCATGGTAATCAATAATTAAAACATTAATTTAAATTTACTGGACTTTTAGAATCCGTATCACTACGGATATTTCTTAACGCGTTTCATGCCAATTTTCTTAACGCAAAAACTTTCAAGGCCGTTTTTTAATACAAATAAAAAAAATAATATTTTATTTTAGGAAAAAGTAAAGGTTCTTCTTTCATTTGGATAACATTTCGTTATTCCCTAAATCCTTGACACACTCATATTATTTTATTTTCCAAGTTTCTGCTTTCCAGTCAGTAACATTTCTTTCCTCTCTACCAAAGATGATGGCAACTAAGATAATGGTTTTATCTTTATTACCATAAGAAGTCATATATTCCCCTTTTTTGATTTGTGTAAATGCGTCTTTTGTCGTTCCCTCTAATTTATATTCCATAATATAGAGAAAATCATCGGTTTCAGCTAGTCCATCCATTCGCCCTTTATGTTTGGAAACTTCTGTGTGGATACTGATATTTAGAAAGCTAAGTATTAAATAAATGACCGTTTGAAAATAACCTTCCCAAGCAGCAAAGTTGTCTTTTTCTGTTTGTTCGCTTGCGTTTTTATGTTTTTTCTTGGGCAATAATTGATAAGAAATATCGGAAAATAGAATTTTTAGTTGTTTGATGAAAGTTGGTAAATCATTTGTTCTTAGAGCGGTGCGGATTTTTAACAGTGCGCTGTTCACTTGCTCAGAGGGTTTAAAAGTGTAGGCTTCTAGTAAACTGTATAAAAAAGCGTTTTGCACTTCTTGATTGGGGTAACCTAGAGTGAATGTTTCTTCAAATCTTTCTATTTTAGTAGCTTTAACCGTCACATATCCTGTTTGGAATAAAAGATGATACGCATTTAGTTCAATGTTTTTAATATCAAAAGAAGTAAAGAAATGGGTATTTACGGTAGTTTCTTTAAGCTCTTTGACATTAATTTTTCCTTGTCTGATCAACTCTACTAAAAAAGTAGGGGTACCTGTAGCAAACCAATATTGATCAAATCGTTGTACTCTAAGAAAATTAAGGAGCGAAAAGGGATTATAAACAAAAGTTTTGCCATCCCAGGAGTATCCATCATACCAAAATTTCATTTCTTCTAATAATTTTTTAGTAGAAGTATTGAATTTGAGGGCTATATTTTGAATATAGTCTTCAAAGTAGTTATTTAACTCTTGATGAGTAATTCCTACCACATCTTTAGCTAGTGGATCAATGGTTAGTTCTGTCAAATTATTGAGATCGGAAAATATAGAAACTTTGGTAAATTTAGAAACACCAGTGATAAATAAGAGTTTGAGGTAGCCTTCTGCTTCAAAGCTTTTTAGTGGAGAAAAAAGTTCCTTTAAAATAGCCCTATTTTGATAGGCTTTTTGTGGTGTAGTGATAAAATCAATGATAGGTTTATCATATTCATCTATTAAAATGACTACTTTGCCATGTTTTTTAACAATTTTGCGTACTAATATCATAAATTGACGACTGATTCCTCTATCTGTAGGAATAGTAATATCAAACTGTTGAGCAAAATCACTTAATTCATCTTTGATGCAAGCTTCTAAATCATCAACTTTATGTCCATAATTAGCAAAATTGAATTTCAAAACAGGATATTTATCCCACTTCCAATTTGTCTTATCATGAATGTATAATCCCTTAAATAATTCTTTTTCGCCACTATACAAATAAGATAAAGTAGAAATGAGTAAGGATTTACCAAACCTTCTTGGGCGAGACAAAAAATAGAGATTTCCAGCGTCTAATAATTCATAGATTTGCCTTGTTTTGTCTACATAGACAAAACCATCCTCAACGATTTCCTTAAAATTTTGCTTGCCAATGGGTAATTTTTTCATGATGATATAAAGATACAAAAAGTAAAGGGTTTTGAAAACTATTATTAAAACACTCTGATAGGTAGTTTTGATGAGTAAAAAATGAAAAATTAGGCTAGAAACAAGAAAAAATGTAACCAAATAGAATGATATCCGTTTATAATGTCTGTAAGAAAAAAATGCCTGATTGAAAAGTTCACTTCTTTAATTTCCTCCCACAAGTATATTATAAAGTTACACTAATGGTAATTTTATTATATGTGAAATAAGTTTTTATATTGTTTCGGTTGAATATGTTATTGCTATTTTTATAACATAGTACTTCGGATTACTAAAAAGTTTTTTAGTCGAAAAAGTATGTCATTAAAAAGTAAAAAGTAAAAAAATGAAATTTTACTTGAAATTTAATTTTTTTACTGAATGTGCTTTATTTATAAATGATTTATTTTCAATGTGTTATTTTGTTAAGTGCTAAGATAAAATATTATTCAACATGTGTAAAAGCTTAACATTCAAAAATGCTATTATTGCTTTGTTTATTAATCATGACTGTATAATCAAGCTTTTATTTAATTGTAAATGAATAGCTTTGAACATACAAAACAAACAAAATTACCATCAATTTCTTAATAAAATAGAAAACATATGGTTAAGGACATCCTTAGCCATTTTAAACACCTAAAAAACGTCAGATTTATGCGTAAGTTTTACAATTTTGTATGGGCAATCATATTGTTAAGTTTTTTGACAATTGATGCAAATGCTCAAGATTTAGTGGAGAGACAAGTTAATGGAGCAAACGGCGCGCCTGAGTTTGTTTTATTTAATGTAGATCATTCACAAGCATACCGAAGCACACAGACAACAGACGTGCTGCGTCAGTATCTTCAATTGAAGAAACAAGATGAAATGCGTTCTGCTAAAGTGGAAACTGACCGGTTGGGTATGCAACACCAAAAATTTCAACAATATTTTAAAGGAATCAAGGTAGAGTACGGTACTTATAATGTACATACAACAAGGGGCGGACAAGTGCAGGCTATCAATGGGGAGTTCAAGCAAGTTGGTACAGACTTGAATACAACGCCCACCCTAAGCGAAGAAAGAGCATTAGCCATTGCAATGCGTTATATTGGTGCGGAAAGCTATATGTGGCAAAATGAAGAGCATGAAGCTTGGCATCAAAGATTAGAAGAGGATAAAAATGCTAGTTTTCACCCTAAAGGAGAGCTGGTAGTTGTAGAGAATTACTTGGCAGCCGATAGAAAAGCTGTTGATGTACCTACTTTAGCTTATAAATTTGATATTTATGCAGAAAAACCATTGAGCCGTGATTATGTTTATGTGGATGCTCATAATGGAGAAGTTGTTCACATCAACCCTATCATTAAGCACGTTGGAGAAGCTACAGGTACTTGTGCTAGTCGTTACAGTGGTTCGTTGACCATGAAAACAGATAGCTATAATGGCAGTTATCGTTTAAGAGATTACAGTCGCGGAAATGGTATCATGACTTATGATTGTAATGAAGGAACTAGCTACAATAGTGCAGTTGACTTTGTAGATGGTAATAATAGCTGGACAAGTGGCGAGTGGAATAATGCTAATAAAGATAATGCAGCTTTTGACGCTCAGTGGGGCGCGCAAATGACTTATGACTATTTTATTCAAAAACATAACCGTAATAGCTACGACAACAATGGTGCTTCTATCAGAAGTTATGTACACTACAGTTCTAACTATGAAAATGCTTTCTGGAATGGTTCTGTAATGACCTATGGCGATGGCAATACTCGTTTTGATGCTTTAACTTCTTTAGATGTAGCTGCTCACGAAATTGGACACGCAGTTACTACTTTCACAGCAAACTTGGCTTATCAAAGAGAGTCTGGCGGTTTGAATGAAGGTTTTAGTGATATTTGGGGAGCTTGTGTAGAATACTATGCAGCACCTAGCAAACAACGTTGGTTAATTGGTGAAGATATTGACAAACAACGTCCTTCTTTGCGTTCTATGAGTAATCCAAATGCAGAGGGGCAACCAGATTGTTACGGCGGTTCTTACTGGAAAAATCCTAACTGTGGTACACCAACTCAAAGCAATGATTACTGTGGTGTACATACCAATAGTGGTGTATTAAATTTCTGGTTCTACTTATTAACCGAAGGCGGTTCTGGTACAAATGATGTTGGCAATAGCTACTCTGTTAGCGGTATTGGTATTGATGATGCAGCACAAGTTGCTTATCGTACATTGAGCGTTTATTTGAGTGCCAACTCTACTTTTGCTAATGCTCGTACTTACTCTATCCAATCGGCAGTAGAATTATATGGTGCTGGTTCGGCGCAAGAAATTTCTGTTACCAATGCATGGCATGGTGTAAATGTGGGTGATGCTTACGCTGGTGGCGGTGGCAATCCTCCACCAAGCTGTAATGACAATGCAGTTACCTTAACCATTACATCTGACAACTATGGTTCTGAAACTACATGGACAGTAAAAAATAGCAATGGCACAACGGTAGCTTCTGGCGGTCCTTATGCAAACAATACAACGACAACTCACGATTTATGTCTAGCTGATGGCTGTTATGATTTCACCATCAACGATTCTTATGGCGATGGTATTTGCTGTGGTTATGGTAATGGCTCTTACAGTATCAGCGATGCAGGTGGTTCATTAGCTTCTGGCGGATCATTTGGTTCTAGTGAAACGAAAAATTTCTGTGTTGGTGGCGGAGGAGGCCCTACACCAACATGTAACGATGGCACACAAAACGGAGATGAAACAGGCGTTGACTGTGGTGGTTCCTGCTCTGCTTGCCCAAGTTGTAATGACGGTGTACAAAACGGCAATGAAACAGGTGTTGACTGTGGCGGTTCTTGTTCTGCTTGCCCAAGCTGTAATGATGGCGTACAAAATGGTAACGAAACAGGTGTTGACTGTGGCGGTTCTTGCTCTGCTTGCCCAAGCTGTAATGATGGCGTACAAAATGGCAATGAAACAGGTGTTGACTGTGGCGGTTCTTGCTCTGCTTGTCCAACATGTAGCGATGGCGTACAAAATGGCAATGAAACAGGTGTTGACTGTGGCGGTTCTTGCTCTGCTTGTCCAACATGTAGCGATGGCGTACAAAATGGCAACGAAACAGGCGTTGACTGTGGCGGCTCTTGCTCTCCTTGTAGTAGCGGTGGAGGCTGTGCGACTTTAGATAGTGAAAGCTTTGAATCAGGCTGGGGTATCTGGAATGATGGCGGTTCTGATTGCTACAGAAGTACTTCTTATCCAAACACAGGTAATTACTCCGCACGTTTAAGAGACAATAGTTCTAGCTCTGTAATGACAACCGACAACATCAATATGGCGGGAATGAACGAATTGCAAGTAGCCTTCTCTTACTATCCTGTAAGCATGGACAATGCAAATGAAGATTTTTGGTTAGATGTTTCTATTGATGGCGGTTCCTACTGGTATGAACTGGTAGAATGGAGTATGAATGATGAATTTGTCAACAATCAAAGATACAATGATGTAGCAACCATCACTGGTGGATTTACTGCCAATACAAAAGTGCGTTTCCGTTGTGATGCTTCTGGTAACTCTGATTGGGTATACATTGATGATGTTGTATTAACAGGTTGCTCTAGCACAATTGCGCCATTAGCCAATAATGACAATGCCTTCCACGTACATAGAACCTCTGAAGTAATGAAAACAACTACAGATGTTGTAGGTGACAGAAGCCTAACTTTATATCCAAATCCAGTAAGAGATTTCCTATATGTACGCGCTGCAAATGTATCTGAAAATGCCACCGTACAAGTTGTTGACATTACAGGCAAAACCATTCGCACATTAGCATTAGATTCTGAAACTCAACAAATTAACGTTTCCGATTTAAGCGAAGGTCTCTATTTCATTCGCATCCAAACAGGTGCGGAAGTAATGGTAGAGAAATTTATGAAGGCTAATTAGATATAAGATATAAGATATAAGATATAAGATATAAGATATAAGATATAAGATATAAGATTGGAGACATAAGACTTAATTAATTCAGTGTATAAGTCTGAATGTCATTCAACTTTTGTCTAACTATTTAGCATACAAATTTAACGCAGGATTTAATTTATAAATGCTTTGGTTTTAAAAATATATTTTTATGCTTGGAGTAATTATTTTTAGTAATGCGGAAATAATAAATTGAATCATAAAGCCGAAGTAATTTTGTGCTGTATGAGGCGAAAAACGTAGGCATAGTAGAGCTACGGCGAGGCTTTTCAACGAAGTACAGTGCAAAATAACAAAGGCGACTAGTTCAACTTATTATTGTAGAATTACTTACCTGTATGTAAAAAAACATTAAATTTTATTTTTGCTAAAAAAAAGGGCATCTCAGTAAATGGGATGTCCTTTTTTTTGTAGTTGTTTTTTTGATGCTTTTTTTTCTGGTTTGCTTAATTAACCAAAAGCATAACAATTCATGATTAAAATCACAAATTATTATGCTTTTATGTGATTACGATCTACTTTTATTAAAAAATGCCTAGATTGTCCATTGAACTAATAAAAAGATTTTCTAATAGCCAAATATTATGATATTTGGCTATTAAAAACGCTAAATCTTATAGAATAATGTGAAATAGTAAAGGGGATTGGTTCAATTTATTATTATAGAATTACTTATTTTAACTTACTGCAAATCCAGTGTAAGGTCTTTTAATGGGAGCGTGAAAAGCTAATACAATGTCTTCTTTAGGAATACCAGCTTTTAATAACTCAAGGGTGAAGCCTGGATCTGTACCATCATTTTCTACATATATTTTATCATTTCGGATGCTTAAATGCAAAAAGCAACCATAATTCCTTTTCTGATTAATCCAAGCATTATGCAACATTAAATACTGTCCTGTTTCGTCATCCATAGCTAATTGCAGAATTGCCCCTTTCCGATGAGGTTTGAATTGTTCAAGCTGTGCTTCAAATAATTGTCTGATGATCTTTTTATATTTCGTTACTTTATCCATTGCTTTAATTTTGGTTCATTGATATCAAAAGTAATTAATTTCACTTGTCTCCGCTCTAGGAATTCTTTGATAACAGGAATCACAATGAGTTCGTCATAGGCATCTTGTGGCATCGCTAAATATAAAACTCGTTCAGGTTCTTGTTTGTTTAGCAGTAAAGCGTAAAAATCAAACTGTCCAACAGATTGATGTAGTTGATGAATGAGGGAAATTCCGGTAAAACTTTTTACTTCTACGGCTATTTTTTCCTTCTCTTTTTTTGCAACAATGAGTTTTTCTCCGCCTAAATCTACCATGACCCTTTTCTCTGAAAAGTACAAATAGTAAGGGTCATGTGTAATTGTCCATCCTTCATTTTCTAAGGCTTTACTAACATGATGGTGATAAAAATATTTATCCATATTTATTCTTTTTTTTTAGCTTTTAAAATTAGTCTATTTTAAGGTAACAAGTCTATTATCTAAATCTAAAAGGGTGATTAGTGTTTGTTTTTTATCACTACAAACTCTCTAAAATTTTCTCGATTGATTAATTTACCCTCCGCCTTATAGGAATGTAGAAAAGTTTTAGAAAATTTAGCTTTTGCTTTTGGGTTCCACTTAAACTCATAAGCTGTCAAATTGAAACCATTCTGCTCAATATAATCAATTTCTTGTTGTTGCGTAGTTCGCCAAAAATGAGGTCTTGCAAATGTTAGTTTATAACTATTTTGTTTGATTCGTTCTGAAATCAGAAAATTCTCCCACAACATGCCTACATCATTTCTAGTATTTAAACCCCCAAACTCGCCTATTACCGCATTTCTGATTCCATTGTCGTAAAAGTAAATTTTTCGACCTCGCTTGATTTCATTACGCACATTCCGATTGAATGACCTTAATCTAAAAATCACATATCCTTTTTCAAGAATAGCTATATATCTTTGAACAGTATCTTTTGAGATAGCTACTAATTGGCTTAATTCATTATAGTTTACTTCGCTTCCTACTTGTAAAGCCAAGCCTTGAACCAATTTTTCTAAAATTTCAGGTTTCCTAATTTCACCATGCGCTAATATATCCCGATACAAATAGCTATTTACTAAATTTCTTAAAACCTCTTTTTCTTCCCCTCTATCATTATTGATGACCTCTGGATACATTCCATATATCAATCTATTCTCTAAATTCTGTTGCGCCTTTAAGTAGCCAACATGATTTTCGTATTCTTCCCAGCTTATTGGATACAAAGCATACTCCCATTTCCTTCCAGTCAAAGGTTCACTTAGCTCATTAAATAGATTAAAGGAAGAGGAGCCACTAATCCATAATTGCACCCCTTTAAACTGATCAATGATAATTTTTGCTGTTAAACCGATTCCTTTTATACGTTGCGCCTCATCTATAAAAACAATTTTTTTTCCACCTATCAATTGTCGTATTTGCTCCGTATTAGGTGTATCAAGTTCGGCTCTTATAGACGGATCATCTCCATCAAAGAACGTATAATCTTCTCCTTGAAGTTGATTCAATATTAAGGTAGTCTTACCTACTTGACGAGGGCCAATAATCATAATGGCTTTGCCTCTGCCAATTTTACGCTGAATGGTCGCAGTAATTGTTCTAGTAATCATACAGCAAATATAATAAAAAGATTTTATGATAGCCAAATATTATGTTATTTGGCTGGTAGAAAAGCTAAATATTATGAAATAGGGCAAAATAGTAAAGGTGATTGGCTTGACTTGATATTGTGTAATTTATTATGTGAAATAAAATAAATGTTTGATTTTATTTGTGTAAGTAACTAGACAAAATTAAACAACCATTAGATTTGTCATAAATTATTTTAAAAGGGTACACAAATTAAGCAAGTAGTTTTTTTGGGTGTTAACTTGC
>JAHDHV010000646.1 GCA_020631155.1 Bacteroidota bacterium
GTCAATCCTTACAAAACTTCCAAATCAGTGCCAACAACAGCGAATGGCAGCCAAAATTATGTACCGCGAAATCGGCAACCTGTCAACCCTTATAAAACTTCAGACCCACGACCAGCAGTGAACGGCAATCAGCATTATATACCACGCAGTCAACAGCCTGTGAACCCCTACCAGCCCACTCAGCCACCACCAACAGCAGTGAATGGCAGTCATAGTCGCATTGTGCCAAGTGGTCAACAACCCGTTAATTCTTACAAAAAACCAACGAATAGCAATGGCACACCAATTGACTTTAACGGTCAACCTTACAAAACGCCTGCACCGCCTTTAAATGATTCCTCTACGATTGTACTGCCAGCTTTAGATGATAGCTCTAAGCTCATTGCACCTGTACATCCTGATGCTACACAGCAAACACAGCCGTCAATTTCTGATGGTAGAAAAATTATCATTATTAAGAGTAAAGGGGAGTAGGGAGGTTTTAAGGTTGTGAAGGTTTTAGAGTTTGGAAAGTTGAGGAGGTTTTCAAGGTTGAAAAGTTATAAGATTATTTTTTAGTAGGGAATTAGACAAAATTAAATGGTATGTTGACTTGTTATAGAGCATTAATAATAAGTTAATTATCTCTAGTCTTATATCTCCTATCTTACGTCTAAATTCTTATAAAATGCCCCATTTCCATCCTTTTTTTAGCCTTTAGTACATTGATTTCTAACTTTTGTTTTGTGATTGATTGCCCATTTTCATCATATCCAATTATTTGTGTCTGTTGTACTTCTAATAAATCCTTTAGAATTTCATAGTATTCTTCCAAGATAGTAGCATCATTGGTTTGTTCAATAATTTGATTTATAGATAGTTTTAATTCTTTTGTACTCATTTCTTGATTTTTGTTAGTTAAGATATAGAATCCTCAACTGATTGACTAATAAGTGTATATTTAGCTAAATATACCTAAAATAAATAGCCTTGCCAAATAATTTTTTCCAAATTATCATTTCTATGTTGCTAAGGAGAAAACAAAAATTCAGAAAACCATTTTGTATTCCTGTAAAAAATGATCTAAATTGAGCGCAAAATAAGCACACATGACAATTATAGAAACTCCAAGAATAAGACTCGAAAAAGCCAGTAAATCTGATGCGCCATTTATTTTAGAACTGTTGAATACTGAAGGTTGGTTAACTCATATTGGAGATGCCGAAGTGCGAAATCTGGATGATGCGGTTAATTACATTGCGAGAGGATTAGAAAAAAGCTACGAAGAAAATGGCTTTGGATTGTATAAGATGGTACTGAAATCGGAGGAAAAAGCCATCGGCTTATGTGGCTTAATTCAGCGTGATTTTTTGCCAGAAATAGACTTAGGTTTTGGCATCTTACCAGCTTATGAACGGAAAGCTTATACCTATGAAGCATCAAGAGGAGTATTAAAATATGCCTTTGAAACATTAGGCAAAACAAAAGTATTGGGCTTTACAAGCGTCCATAATACCGCTTCTCAAAGATTGTTACAAAAATTGGGATTTGTGGGAGAAGGATTGATAAAGTACAAAAAAACAGACGAAGATGTATCTTTATTTGGCTTAGATGAAGAAAGATTTATCCGAAATTTAGCAGGCGAAGTTAGAGCAGTGAGCAAAAGCCCCACCCATTCTTTTAGCAAAAAAATACAGCCAAAGATAAAATTATTAAAAGGACTAGGCATTGAAGGCGATGCACATATGGGCAAATCAGTCAAACATCGCTCGCGAGTTCGCAAAGACCCCAGCCAACCCAATTTACGCCAAGTGCATTTAATCCACGAAGAATTATTAGACGAATTAAAAGGTAAAGGATTTGATATAAAAGCTGGCGAAATGGGGGAAAATATAAGTACAAGGGGCGTTGAATTACTAAAATTACCGCAAGGCAGCCTGCTAAAAATTGGGAATGAAGCGGTCATCAAAGTAACAGGTTTGCGAAATCCATGCTCTCAACTAGACGGCTTACAAGAGGGACTAATGAAAGCGTTGGTATATAAGGATACACAAGGAAAGGTAATAAGAAAGGCTGGAATAATGGGCATTGTAGAGGAAAGTGGCTGGATAAATCAAGGCGATAAAATAGAGGTCGTATTGCCCTCTCAGGAGCATTTGCCATTGGAGAGGGTTTGATAAAGATTAATT
>JAHDHV010000131.1 GCA_020631155.1 Bacteroidota bacterium
GTAATATTTAAACCTATTTACCCCTAAACTAAGCAAGTTAACACCCAAAAAAACTACTTGCTTAATTTGTGTATCCTTTTAAAGAAAACGAAACGAATCACGAATCCACGAACTGTTAACATAAGCACAAATTGTTTGCTTGAAAAGTGCAGTATTTGAAACACATCATCAAATAAATAATAATTTGAGGTAAAACAATTCACTATGAAACAACACTTACTCCTAAGCCTTATTTTCCTCCTATATTTTTTTCTATTCAGCACCCCAGTTAGCATCGCACAAAAGCGAAATATCAAAGGTTGCACCTATGATGGCAAATCTATTGACCCTGAAAAATTATGTTCTCAACTCCGCTTTCAGGGCAATGATGAAGCCGAAGCTATTATTGATAAAATGCTGACACGCATAGGTTTACAACGCAATTTTGTAGTCATGGAATGTCCGGGGATTCAAAATTGTATGGCGGTAAACATTGATCGGATTCCGTACATTATCTACGACCGACAGTTTCTGGATAAATTCAAAGGTCATAGTTTTAGCAACAGCAAAATCAACGTTAAAGATTGGGCAGCGACTTCTATTTTGGCGCATGAAATCGGGCATCATCTCAATATGCATACCTTACAAGAAGGTGGTTCCCGTCCACATTTAGAACTGGAAGCCGATGAATTTTCGGGTTTTATTCTGCAAAAACTCGGCGCAACGCTCTCGCAGGCACAACAGGCTATGAAAAGTTCCATTATTTCCGATGAAGGTTCGCGCACGCATCCCCCTCGACAAGAGCGACTAACAGCCATTCAAAAAGGTTGGTTAAAAGCCGCTGAAAGTGAGCCTAAACCAGCCCCCCAACCAAAAGAGACAGAGCAAAAGGATGAAACAAAAAATCTATATCGCAAAGCCATTACCGAAGCTGATGAAGCTTTTGATGAGGAAGAATATCGCACTGCTATGTTGAAATACCAACGTGCTTTGGCTCTTAAACCTAATGATCGCTATGCGAGTATACAGTTAAAAAATGCTAAAATGTATTTAGCTGAAGAAGAAGCAATAGAAATCAATGATTTTGATGAACCCATCCCTAAACGACCAACTCCAAGAAAGCAAAAAACAAGTGCTAATCGTACCAGCATACAATTGGCTTATCGTGGCGACTTTTTTGCTTGTCAACTGCGACTGGCCATCAAAATCGGCGATCAGGTAGTCAATCCTACCTCTAATCCATTTACCATTAATAATATTCCTATTGGTAATCAATCTTATATGATTAGTGGGCAAATACAATGTACTACTGGTTATTGTAATGCTGTTGGTGCGGGTTCTATTAATGTAAGCCCTAATAGCACTATTTACATTTATTGGAATAACAATGCTTATGCCTCTTGTGCGGTCTCATTGGCAAATTTTTAACCAAAAAAACAAAAAAATACTCAAAAAATCATTTTAACTATGAAACAACAAGCACATTACACATTCAATATATTATTTTCATTATGCATATTTATTTTTTCAGCCTCCATTTTACAAGCTCAAGTTCCTTCCGAATTTGGTATGGGTTTGCTTATTGATGAGGAAAAATATGCTGCAACACCTCGCCTAAATTATGGAATGAAATTTACAGGAAAGCGTGCTAATAAGGTGAGTTTAAAGCCCTTCTGCCCTACTCCTTCCCATCAAGGGCGCATTGGGTCCTGTACGGGTTGGGCAACAGCAACTGCCCTAACCATTATGCGCGCACAACAGACAGGACTTCAAGATGCTCGACAAATCAAGGCAGACATGCTTCATTCGCCTATGTATATTTATAATCAAATCAAAGTTAGAGATTGTCAACAGGGTTCCATGATACCCGATGCATTGGAGTTATTGAAAGATCAGGGAGATTGCTTAATCACCGATTTTAATCCAGGGCAAGACTGTTATAAAATGCCTTCTGAAACACAGCGTCAACAGGCAAAATCTTATCGTATAAAAGAATATGGGCATTTATTTGATAATACAACCAATAATGACAAAAAACTAGAGGCTACTCTTGAAGCATTGGCAGAGGGTTCTCCTGTTATCATCGGGATGATGGTTGTGCCTTCGTTTTATCAACTAAAGCAAGAGCGTTGGCGTTCACTAGGGAATGAACGTGTACATGGTGGCCATGCAATGGTGGTAGTTGGCTATGACGAAATGCGTAAAGTGTTTCAAATCATTAATTCATGGGGGACAAAATGGGGCGAAGATGGTTTTTGTTTGGTTGGTTATGATGATTATGTGAAGTATGTAAAATATGGCTTCCAGATTGTTTTGGAAAATCGTCAGATCGAAACAGACCCCATTCAATTATCAGGAGATTTTGAATTGAAAAAATTCGATTATTATGATGAAAATGAGGATCAATATATGTTCAAAGAATTAAAGCCAACTTTCCAAAAGGATGGCTTTTATACGCTTCCAACAATGTTAAAAGGGGATCACTTTAGAATGTTGGCCAAGAACATATCCAAAGGGAGTTACATATATGTATTTAGCTTAAAGCCTAATAATGATGTGGAAATTATTTACCCACTAGACAAGGCATTTAAGATGAGTAAAAGCAAACTGCCTAAACGTCAGAAGCCTGTGGTGGTGTCTGAAAAAATAGAAGTTCAGATTCCTGAGATTGAAGATGGCGATGAAAGCATGGAAACGGATGTAGTAGGCCGCGATCACTTGTGTATTTTGTACAGCGATAAAGATATTGACGATATTCAGGATATGGTGAAGCAAATACAACAACACAATAGTCCTAATTTTACAGAACGCTTATACACTGCTTTTGGTAACCGTTTGATGCCTTTTGATGACTTGAATTATGCAACAGATAAAATGAGTGTAAAGGCTTCGTCTACCAATGGCTATATTGCACCAATTATTTTGCAGGTGAATGTGGAGTGATTTTAATTACGAATTTAAGTACTTAGACATAAGATTTAAGACGTGAGACGTGAGATAATTCATTTACTATCAATAATTTATGATAAATCCAATAGTTGTTTAATTTTGTCTACTTACTTAAAAGCATAAAATTCAGTTTTTTAGCTATTTATCAAGCTATGATGGCTAATCTGGCCACATGCATGTGGTCAAAAGGTAAAACTTCTGAAAACGAATTCACCAACTGTTTGGTTGAAGTAATGAGCCTTGAAACATATCCAAAATATGATAAAAAATAGATGTTAGTTTGTCAAATAATCATTAAAAACTTATCTTTGGCAGAGAAATAATAATATCATTTTTTCACAGAAAATAATTAAGCCCAATGAAAATAAGAATCACTGCCATTGTAATTAGTTTCTTCATATTAACCATAACCAAAGCCCAAAATACAGGATTTCATGGTACTTCAAGCTCTATTGTTGACATGTGCACCAAAATTAGACCTGTTGTAACAGAAAAAACAGTACAAAATATTGTTGATAAGATTTTAATCAAAAAAGGATTATCTCAACCTATCATTGTAATGAGTTGTCCTGTTGTTTCCCATTGTGTTTCTTACAAAGACTCAAAAGAATCATACATTTTCTATAACAATAATTTTTTCAAAGAATTAGAAAACTTAGAATTCACAAATAGTAATATATCAAGTATAGACTGGAGTATTATTACTATTTTGGCACACGAATTAGGCCATTTATTAAATGATAAACACTTTAGAGGTTATCATACCCAAGTAGAAAAAAGGCAATTTGAGTTAGAGGCTGATGAATTCGCAGGAATTACCCTTTGTGAGCTAGGAGCAAATTATGAACAAGCAAAAAAAGCTTTTCATCATAAGGATGTAAGTACCGAAGGAACTCACAGTCACCCTCCACGCTCAGAACGTTTAGCAGCTTTTAAAAAAGGTTGGGAATCAGTCCAAAAGAGACATGTCATAGATGATCCTGATCCTTGTTATGAAGAAGTAATTGTCGAACCTGCCCAATATGAGGAAAAAGAGGAACAGATTTTACTGAAAGAAGCTTCTACTAGAATTGAAGTTGTCCCTGCAGTTTATACTACTGAAGAAAAAAAGCTACTTATAAAAAAGGGTTATGAAATATTAGAGGTTGTTCCTGCTAGTTTTACTACTCAAACTGAACAAATTATGGTGAAAGAACCATCTGAACGTTTAGAATATGTCCCCCCTTCATATGAAACAGTTACCAAACAAGTATTAGTTGCTCCTGCTTCTACAAAATGGACAAAAGGTAGAGCAAGCCGAAACTGTTTATCTCTTAACTCAGAAGATTGTAAAGTATGGTGTTTAACAGAAGTTCCTGCTCAATATAAAACAGTTACTAAACAAATATTAGCTTCTCCTGCTACTACTAGAAGCATTCCTATATCAGCCGAGTACAAAACTATTGCAAGAGCAGTTACTCAAAGCCCTGCTCAAACTAAATTAAGAGTAGTTCCTGGAGAATACAGAACTGTAAAAAAACAAAAATTACAATCGCCAGCAACTACACGGGAAGTTGAAGTTCCTGCTGAATATACTACCATTAAGAAAAAAAAACTTGTAAAAGATGCAGTTACTAAATTCGTAAAAGTACCGTGTGACTAATCTAACAATGTCACTCTACTCCCAATACATAAAAAACTGTAATTTTTCCACTCAAACCTTTTGCCTTTTGTATTGTTATTTTTTTACAGCAACGAAAGCAAGTAATTTGATTGATTTTGCTTACTTTTGCGTTGCTATTATAGTTAATATTTTTTCTATCAATAAATAAAAAAACAATCACAATTATGGCTTTTACACTTCCTGAATTACCTTACGCTCACGATGCATTAGAGCCACATATTGATGCACGCACCATGCAAATTCATCATGGCAAACATCATAATGGTTATACCAATAAATTGAATGCGGCGATTGCAGGTACTGAACATGAAGGCAAATCTATTGAGGAACTATTAGCAACGGCAACTGATAATCCTGCGATTCGCAACAATGGCGGTGGCTATTACAATCACTGTTTGTTCTGGAGTGTGATGTCTCCTACTGGTGGCGGCGCACCTACTG
Source organism: Bacteroidota bacterium (assembly GCA_020631155.1). Taxonomy (GTDB): domain Bacteria; phylum Bacteroidota; class Bacteroidia; order Chitinophagales; family UBA2359; genus JAHDHV01. Next base: position 5,033 of record JAHDHV010000131.1, read on the forward strand.
GCGACTTGGCAACAGCTATTGATTCGGCTTTCGGTTCATTTGACGAGTTCAAAGCGGCTTTCTCAAAAGCAGCAGCTACTCGCTTTGGTTCGGGCTGGGCATGGCTAGGCGTGAAAGAGGACAATAGTTTATGTGTTTCTTCTACTCCTAATCAAGACAATCCATTGATGGCACAGGCAGATTGCAAATGTACGCCAATTTTGGGTATTGATGTTTGGGAACATGCGTACTATTTAAATTACCAAAACCGCCGAGGTGATTATGTGGCGAACTTCTTTAATGTGGTTAATTGGGAGGCAGTTAGTAAAAATTATGCGGCGGCTGTGGCAAGTTCAGCTACTGTTTAGAAATTAGATTTTTAGATTTTTAGATTAATTTAGTTACTATATTTCTCGTTTTTTAAATAAAAAAAGCCTTTCTTCTGAAAAATCAGAGGAAAGGCTTTTTTTATGGTTTTAAATAGATATTAGATGGAAGATTGCCTTTTGGATTTTTATAACAGCTATGACGGCTAAAGCTGTTGTTACAGAAACCGCCTAAAAAGAAAACAGTCGTCCGAAAAGGAGTTATTCACTAAAAAATTTGACTGCTCATGAATCCGCGAATCACCAACTTATGAGACAATTAATTCATGAGACAATTCATGCCTTGTCTCTACTACATTCCTAGCCAAGTCCAAGTGACATTTCGAGGTTTTTCTTCCATATAGGCTGTTCTGAACAGGCGTTTCATGCGGTCGTCAATGTCTTTGACAGTTACTCGCCCGTCTTTGTTTTCATCCAAAATGGTGTTCATTGTATAAGATTTGGATGGACTTGCGTAAAGGGTGTAACAGTAGTCTTCGCCAATGGCTTTGGGGTATAAAATGGCTAGATATACCTCTGTTAAACTGTTGAAAGAGCCGTATTTTTTGCGAACCCGATTCATGTATTTATACACATAATCTAATTGTTCTGTATGGTTAAGGTTTCGCAGTTTAGCTACCGTAATACCAAAATCTCTGGCAGTTGCAGGCATCCACTGAATGAGTCCTGTGGCACCACTTCCCTTTGCATTGCTTACAGATGCATCAAACCTAGATTCTGAGTACATAACTGACATTAACCATTCTGGTGGAATTGCCAATTTTTTGCTTACCGTCCTCACTTTATTTTCAAACTTTTCTACATCATGTACATAAGTACTTGCTTTATTGATGAGGTATAAGTTACTCTTTTTTGCCTCTTTTTTGACAGGTGTTATTTCCTTATTCCAGTTGAGCAAGGCATAGGTGAAACCATTGGTTAATATAACAATCATGATCAACAAACTTGCTCCTTTTAGGTCTATGGTCACTTTTTTATTAGATGGTATAGGATACATATTTGAGCTCTTTTTTACTTTGCTTTGTGAGATATTAGATGGGAGACAGGAGATTTGAGATAAAAATCTTATGGTAAATTTATCTCCTTTACTGCTTATTTCCTATAAACAAAGTATTAATGAATAAAATAGGTTTCTATAAACTGTATGCTTTGATTGAATGATTGAGTTACTGAATGAACTTTATCTTCTATGGGTATTTTAATTATTGCAAATGTACTAATTATTTTAGTTAATGCCAAAAAAATTAGCACAAAAATTTTAAGTTTAGTTTTTTGTTTGTTATTTTATTTTTATAAAAAATTGATTATTAATCATTTAGCAAAAAAACATTTTTTATTTTTTTACTAAAAAAAGTAGTATGCCTTTTAGCAAAACACTTAGTGAAATCGTGATTTATGGCTACCAATAAACTGTTTTAGGTATTTATAGAACCATGACAGCTAAAGCTGTCGTTACACAAATCATCTAAAAAGAATTCCCCTAAACAATGTGAAAACAATCACCAATTACTGTGCTCTAGGAGTAACTAATTGTCAAGTAAAAAATACCTTAAAACTTTCCAACATTACCAACTCTAATAACTTTCTAAACCCAAATTAAAAAAGCCCTCACTCCAATGAAGGAATGAGGGCTTTTGCTGTTTGCTTAACTAAATTGCATTGTTAATGCATCGGTATTGCGAAGTCTATTGCTTTACGAATTTGCTGCTGATGAATTCGTTTTCGGTACGGATGGTAATAACGTATACCCCTGCACTGAAATCTTCAACGTCTAAGCGTTTTAAGTTCACGCCTTTGTAAGTTGCAGTTGATTCGCTTAACAATACTCTACCTGTCAAGTCACGTACTTCGATGTCTGCTTCGCCATCTGTTGCGGTGAAGGCAACATTTACGAAGTTAGTGGCTGGAACTGGTGCAATATCATTGATGCTTAGGTTGTAATCTTCAACGGTGCTTTGAGCTTCTACTTTTCCAGAACCTGGTGTACAACCTGTCACTTGTACCATGAATATAACTGTTTCACATTGACCTGCTGAGTTACAACCTGTAATGGAAATGGTTTCTTCACCTGCAAACAATGGTAATGCTGTGTACTCTAAGCACTTGCTACCGTCTACCAATTTCAAGCTACAGTTGTAGGTTGTGTGTGCATCTGTAATGGCTACGTCTGCATTTCCACCTAATTCACAGAACTGAGGACAAATGGTAATTGGTTCAACTGGTGCAGCACAGATGTAGTCGTCTTCTTCACAAACTGAGAATACTTGTACTGTTACAACTGCTTCGTCACACTCGCCATGCTCATCACATAATTGGTAAGTAAACTGGTCTGTACCTTCATAACCTGCATTTGGTGTATAAGTGAACTGACCGTTGTTGTAAGTTACTGTACCGTTGTTTGGTTGTGTATGAGAAGTGATTTCTACTTGGTCGCCGTCTGGGTCAACATCGTTACCCATTGGGTTGATGCTGATTGGGTCACCGCCTTCTGATAATCCGCTATCGTCACCTGCAACTGGTGGTACGTTTGGTCCACAGCTTCCAACGCTTACGTTCACGCCTACTGTTTTGCAATCTGTACCTTGACAAGCTGTGATTTCGATAACATCTTGTGTGCCTCCTGACCCTGGTAATGCGATGTACTGTACGCATTTATCAAGTAGTGTTAAGCTACACTCGAAGGTAGTGTGTGCTGCTGAGATAGTGTAATCACCTGTGAAACAGAACTCAGGACAAACTGTATTGGTTGCTAATGGCTCTGTACAAATGTCTTCAGCAGATGGTGTACAAGTTGGGTCTGGGTCTGGTGAGCCGTCACAACTTTGAACTACATCAACATAAACATTTACAGTTTCACAATTTGCACCGCTACACGCTGTTACTTCAATGTTTTCTTGTCCTTCAAACATTGGCAGTGGTGTATAAGTGATACAGCCATCTTGTGTTTTCAGGCTACAGTTGAAGGTTGTCTTTGTAGCTGTGATTTCGTAGTCACCACTCATACAGAACTCAGGACAAACAGTAATCGGTTGTAATGGCTCTGTACATCTTTGGATAACACTTTCTACATTACAGTTTACAGGTGGCTCAACTACTGGTGGTTCTTCTTCAATAACTTCTGCTACTACATCTATAACAACTATTGCTGTGTTGCAAGAACCGCAATCGTTACAAGTTTGGTAAGTTAAGGTATCTAAACCGCTGAAACCTTCGTTTGGTTTGTAATCTACAAGACCTGTATTCGGGTCAATATCACCTGTACCATTTCTAGGACCAACAAGGGTAGTGAAAGTAGTCAATACATTACATTGGTCGTAATCGTTGTCTCTTGCACCGATGATGATGCCATCATGTCCTGTTGAGGTTGGTGTTGTTTGACCATTAATGGTTACATCATCAGGTGTGATAGATGCGTAATCATTCTTCGCACTTGGAGCTACACAACCTACACTTACTACTGATACTTCTGTACGACAATCGTTCGGATTGTTTACTTTACAGATTTGTAAGGTAATGATTTCTGTACCTTCAAAGCTTGGGAATGGTTGGTAAGTGATACAGCTTTCTGTGCTTGCTGCTGTTCCACCGCCATTGCTTGCAGAGATGTTGCAGTTGAATAAACTGTGTGTCTGCTCAACCATTAATACCTCGTCAGGAGCTAGGTCAGCGCAAATGTCTGTTGCTTCAAATTCGTTGGTACAGTATTCACTAGGAGTACCGCCGCCAAGTGGTCCGAATCCAAAGTCTGCATCTAAGTACATTTCGCCTGGAGCTAAGTTATAGACAATTGGATCGCCTGTTGTTGGTGCTAAACCAAGTGGTACTGTGGTTGCATCTATACTGATGGTGTATTCTCCTGGTGGTAAGCCATCGAAGATGTAGCCACCGTTTTCGTCTGTTACTGTCGAAGCAATCGGACGACCTGCACCGTCTAGTAATAATACTGTGATGCCACCTAATCCAATCTCGTTGAAGTCTTGTTGACCATCCATATCTGTATCGAACCATACATAGTCGCCAATAGCTCCTAAGATTCTGTCTGCTGGCTCAAAACCGAAGTCTGCATCTAGGTTAATTCCTCCTTGACCTATTGAAACGTTGTGAGAACCGCCAGTTGTCAATGTTGTTCCGTCAGGTCCTGCACCTACATCAATGGTATAATCACCTTCCTCTAAGTCTGGGAATAAGTACATTCCTGAACCGTCTGTAATTGCTGTTCTAACCGAACCATCTGGTAACGTTAAGGTAACAGTTACTCCCTCAACACCTGGCTCGTTTTCGTCTTGTACGCCATCGCCATCTAAGTCGAACCATACAAAGTCACCAATTGCGCCAAATTCAGATGGTGGTTGGAATCCGAAGTCACCGTCTAAGTATTGCTCACCTGGCTGTAAGGATACATTTTGAGAACCCGGAGTCGTTAATTGTGAACCATCAGGACCAGGACCTACTTCTAAGTCGTATTCACCTGCTGGTAGGTCTGGGAATAAGTACATTCCTGAACCGTCTGTAATTACCGTTCTAACTGAACCATCTGGTAATGTTAAGGTAACTGTAATACCTGGGATACCTGGCTCATTCGGGTCTTGAATACCATCACCGTCCGTATCGAAGAATACAACATCACCGATAGAACCTAATGGTTGGAATCCGAAGTCTGCATCTAAGAAGTTCTCACCTGGCTGTAAGCTAACATTGTAGTTACCTACAGTTGTCAACTCAGTTCCTGCTGGTCCGTCTCCTATAATTACTAGGTAATCACCTGGATTTAATCCTTCAAATAAGTAACCACCGTTTTCATCTGTTGTGGTTGTTATTTCGCTACCATCAGGTAATACTAAGGTAACTAAGATACCTGGGATACCTGGCTCATTTGGATCTTGAACACCATCGCCATCAATATCAGACCATACAAAGTCGCCAATAGAACCTGGATTTGCATAGAAACCACCGTCAATGCTTGAGTTGTGTTCACCTGGTTGTAAGATGATGGTTGATGTGGTATTTGGACCGAATGTTCCGTCAATATCACTATCTGTTCCATCATTACCACCTGTATTTGGTGATGTTACATTATAACCTGTTGGTGCGCCAAACTCTACATAGTAAGGAGTACCTGGTGTCAAGTTATCGAAGTTGTAGTATCCATCTTCACCTGTTGCTGGGTTGGTACTTGTTGTTGTTGTTCCAACAACGCCACCATTTACATCATACAAGGTTACTGTTACGCCATTCAATCCGCCTTCATTCGGGTCTTGAATACCGTCTTGATCCTGATCTAACCATACATAATCGCCTAAGCTAGATGTTTGTGGCTCTGGTGTGTAGAAACCAGCATCAATGGTTGGATTGTGTTCACCCGGTTGTAAGATGATAGTGCTTGTTGTGTTTGGTCCGTTAGAACCGTCAACATCGCTGTCCGTACCGTCATTACCACCTGTATTTGGTGAAGTTAATACGTAATCGCTACCTTGTGGTGCTGTAAATTCTACATAGTATGGAACACCTGGTTGTAGGTTATCAAACTCGTAGTATCCTTCCTCACCTGTATTTGGATTCGTAGAGGTTGTTGTTGTTCCTACTACATTTCCATTTACATCGTATAAGGTTACTGTTACACCGTTTAAGCCACCTTCATTTGGATCTTGAACGCCATCTTGGTTTTCATCTATCCAAACAGTATCCCCTAAGCTAGAGGTTGGTAAATAGAAACCAGCATCAACGCTTGGGTTGTGTTCGCCTGGCTGTAAGACAATTGTTCCTGTTGTATTTGGTCCGTTAGTACCATCTACATCGCTGTCTGTACCGTCATTAGCACCTGCATTTGGCGTAGTTAATACATAACCGTCATCTGGTGCGCCAAACTCTACATAGTAAGGTGTATTTGGTTGTAAGTTATCGAAGTTGTAGTATCCACTTTCACCTGTTACTGGGTTGGTTCCTGTAGTGGTTGTACCAACTACATTTCCACTTCCATCATATAAGGTAACTGTTACACCGTTGATGCCTTGCTCATTCGGGTCTTGTGTACCGTCCTGATCGTTGTCATACCATACATAGTCACCTAAGCTTGAGGTTTCGTCTGGTTGTTCTGGAACGAAACCAGCATCAATGCTTGGATTGTGTTCACCTGGCTGTAAGACAATTGTTCCTGTTGTGTTTGGTCCGTTAGTACCATCAACATCACTGTCTGTACCGTCATTACCACCTGTATTTGGTGTTGTCAAGGTATAATCACCGCCTTGTGGTGGTGTGAACTCAATGTAATATGGTGTACCCGGTGTCAAGTTGTCGAAGTTGTAGTATCCATCTTCACCTGTACTTGGGTTGGTTGTTGTGGTGGTTGTACCCACTACGTTTCCATTTCCATCATACAAGGTAACTGTTACACCGTTTAAGCCTTCTTCATTCGGATCTTGAACGCCGTCACCATCTGTATCCACCCATACATAGTCGCCTAAGCTTGCTGGTTGTGGTTCTTCTGGTAAGTAGAAACCAGCGTCAATGCTTGGATTGTGTTCACCCGGTTGTAACACTACAGTTGCAGTAGTATTTGGTCCGTTAGAACCGTCAACATCACTATCTGTACCGTCATTACCACCTGCATTTGGTGTTGTCAAGGTATAATCGCTACCTGGCGAACCAAATTCTACATAGTAAGGTGTACCCGGTGTCAAGTTATCGAAGTGGTAGTATCCGTCCTCACCTGTTGCTGGGTTAGTAGTGGTATTCATCACACCTACTACACTTCCACTACCATCATATAAGGTTACAGTTACACCATTGATACCTTGCTCATTTGCATCTTGTGTACCATCTTGGTCAGCATCTAACCATACATAGTCACCTAAGCTTGATGTTTCTTCTGGTGTTGGATAGAAACCAGCGTCAATGCTTGGATTGTGTTCGCCTGATTGTAATACTATCGTTGCTGTAGTATTTGGTCCGTTAGAACCGTCCACATCACTGTCAATTCCATCATTGATACCTGCGTCTGGTGTTGTTAAGGTGTAATCACCTGTTGGAGAACCAAACTCTAGGTAATAAGGTGTACCCGGTGTCAAGTTATCGAAGTTGTAGTATCCATCTTCACCTGTTGTTGGGTTGGTTGTTGTGGTAGTTGTACCTACTACATTACCATTTCCATCATACAAGGTAACAGTGATTCCATTGATACCACCTTCACTTGGGTCTTGAACGCCATCTTCATCGCTATCTAACCATACATAGTCGCCTAAACTTGCTGGTTCGTCTCCTGGCTCACAAGCGAATGGTGCGTTGAAGTCTATTGTTTCACCACAAGTTATTTCTTCGATGAAATATGCTTGGATATTTTGATTAGAACCATCTGCGATGATTGTGAATGTCATATCCACTGTTCCCGTTTCGGTAGTAGTTGTGTAATCTTCTGATTGATTACCTACTTCTACTCGTAATACTTGTCCAACATTACCTTCCCAAGTAACGGTTACGGTAACATCTGCTTGGCTTGCACCATCTACATATACACAACCGCCGATTGTTGGGTCAGTGAAGGTAATACTACAGCTTTCGTGGATGGTAATGGTTGCTGGATCGTGATCGTCCTCATCACCATTTGTTCCGTCTATAACATCATCACCGCCTACTGTATCATCCGTTGGGTCAGTATCCGGACGAGAATCAACATCGTCTTGTGGATTGCCGTCTGTATCGGTTGCACCTGAAATCTCAGCAATATTGGTAATATCACCTGTAGCATCTTCATTAATAACAAAGGTAATTTCTACCGTTGTATTCATACCTGCTGCCAATGGACCAGCTATTGTGTGACTTGCAGTACCATCATTATTGTTTGTCCAGTCTGCATCCGCTAAGGTCAAGCCTGTTGGAATGTAGTCTACAATACTAATATTTGCTGCATCTACTGTTCCTTGATTGAAAACGGTAATCGTGAAGATAACCTCATCGCCAACAGATAAGTTGGTTGGCATACCTGCTGCAACTTCTTTGATTAATGCTAAATCAAATGTGCCTGGTTCTGCAATAGTAATTACTTCTGGATCATGGTCATCTTCATCACCATTTGTTCCATCTGTAACATCATCGCCGCCTACCGTATCATCATCTGGATTATCATCCGGAGTAGAATCAACATCATCTTGTGGATTACCTTCCGTATCTTCTGCACCAGTAATCTCAGCAACATTTTCTAAGCTTCCGCTTGCATCTTCATTGATG
>JAHDHV010000132.1:0-9839 GCA_020631155.1 Bacteroidota bacterium
ACCCAAACTCGTATTTTTGAATCGAAAAAAGCTTAATGTACCATTGTCAAGTTATCACACGCATTGATAACAATTGTGTCTGATAATTCTCCTGTTGTATCTGTTACTATATAGATAAAAGTATTGTTTCCTATAGAACTTTCAATAAAAGAAAATGGATCATTTTCATTGATTAAAATTACCTCATAATCGCCTGTAATACTATAGGGCGGTGTTCCGCCTGTTATGGTTACATTGATAAAAGTTCGGTTTGGAAAAGTATCACAGTCAATAATATACTCTACATTTAGTGGTATTACTGGAATCCCATTACAAGAACTAACTCCTTGATTTTTAATGACTATTCTATCTCCTTGATTTTTAATGACACTAAAATAATAATTGTCTGTTTGCCCTGAATCACTCTCATTCATCTGCGCTTGTACAGTTACCACAGATTGCATACAACAAAAAAAGAAAAATAGGGGTAAATAGCTAGGGATTAAATTAAATATTTTCATAATTAGCAAATTGGGAATTAAATAAATTAGTCAAATAATAGACTTGTTCCAGAATAAGAAAAAAGGCATTTAAGTAATTTTTATAAAAAATAATATTTGCATAAAAAAAGACTTTTATCCTATTTTATATATTTTTTTTTTGTAAAAACATACTTAAATTTGCTTTTTTAGTATAAGATTTAGTATTTTGAAACAAGTCTAATAATAAAAAAAACATCTCCAATCTCACGTCTCCTGTCTCACATCTCAAATCTCACTTGGGCATAACAAAATAAAAAGGCTCGATCAGAGAACTTGCCTTCCAAGGCACCTGTTTTTGCTTGCTTTTTTGATAGACACTTTTGGTTACCATCCTAAATAAATCATCAATCTTTAGCCCAGGTTTAGTCAAATGTTTTAACAATTCATGGGTATAAGGAGCGTGTTTAGTATCCTCATAACCATCTGGAACAGTTTTTCCTATCGAAGTAGCATAAGCAATAAAATAGTTGAGCGGCGCATTAATACTTGCCAAACCATGTCCGCCCCCTAAAGAACGGCTTGCCCAGTTCCGTTCAAAAGGATTATTTCGACAAGCATCTAGTATCACAATATTGGCTTTATTATTTCCTAATTCCATTGCACTTAACACCCTCCCCAATGCCACACAATCATATTCTGCTTGCTTTTCTGTTTTTGGGTTTGCATCTATAGGCATTAAATAATTGGCATTATAACGCCCACTACGTACTTGTATACCATGTCCTGCATAATAAAATAGAGCTACATCATACTTATTTTGTACACTTCCAAAGGTATCAATCACTGCTTTAAGCTTTTTTTGGGTTAAATCAGTATGTAACCAAACATCAAAATCCAAGCTTTTTAGGGAATCCGCTATAATAGTTGCATCATTAATAGGGTTAGTTAGTCTGCCGCCATATTTATATTTCTGATTACCAACAACTAATGCAATTCGCTTTTCTGGTGATATATAAGTGTAATGAATGTGGTAGGGTTCGGTTTTTGTCTCGCCTGCTGTGTTTTTGACCTTCAAGTAGATGGTGTTATTTCCTTCTTGTAAAGAAAAACCATGTTGAATATTATGTGTGCAGGTTTGGCTTTTACTTTTTTCACTTGCTCGCACAACCTTAAAATCACGATTCTTCTGTAATTTCCCATTCACAAATACCTCAACGCTAGGCGTTGTTTCGGAATTGATACAGGCTTCTAAGGTATAGTAGCCATTTTGTGCCACTACTTTTGTTTTGTTTTTAAAAGGCTTTTGGAAGGTTACACTTGCTTTTTGGGCTTGTCGCATCTGAACCTTGATAGTTGTATCTGCACTACCTGAGCCCTTGGATTCATAGCGAGATTGCGCTTGAATAATATTCGTATAAAGCAAATGTATTAAAAAGAAAGAGAGTACAAGAAGTATTTTTGCTGTTTTCATAATTTTTTGTTTAGACGTTAGATTTGAGACAGGAGATTTGAGATTTTTGATTATCTATAAATCAACGAATCATTAGCAAATATACTTTTTTTTGTGAATTTAAAGAAAAAATGATAGAAATGTAAGCTTAATAAGATAAGAAAAACCTTAAAGACACAAAACAACTCCCTAAATCCCAAACCCTACTCTACTTCCCACAAAACCACTGTAGAAATAGCCAATAAAACCAAAATGGAGAAATTAAAGCCCGCAACCATTAATAGGCTGCCAATATGTTGCGGAAAAAGTAGGTAGATAACAACTATGGCGAGATAGATAAATAGCGGATTAAAAAAAGCCACCCATTTGGGGTATAGGGTTTTACGAAAATAAATAATGTAGAATAATCCAAAGGAAATAAAGAGGAACAAAATAAAAAGTACAGCACCAAAGGGCTCAAAATAAAATTTAACGGTATCAAAAAGGGAAGTAAATGCTGTTTGAGAAAGTACGTTTTGCCGTTGTAGGTGCATCACCGTTCCACCGATACTCACCATCGCATGATAGGCAACACCAATGACCATTACATAAACTGTCGCCGCCATCACAGGAACAACATATCTATTGCCTGCCGTTTCAATTGCTCGGTATACCTGCCAAAAGCCGACGAGTTCTAAGGGGATAGTCAATACACCCAAATAATGCCCAAGTGTCAATCGCCACTGCGGAATTTGCTGAAAAAACAAATAATCCTGCTGCTCATACGCCCCATTTGGCACATACAACAGCAATACATCCGCTACACAACCGACCAGCGCAGCCAATACCCCCACAATTCCAAACCAGCGTAGTTTCATAGTAAAAAATTAAATTTATCGCAAATTGTAGTAGAGGCGTAATGCATTACGCCCTTACTTACACTCTTACCTACGCCCTTACAAATCATCCGTAGGATTCAAAGCGAATTTGCGGACGCTTGTAGCCCATTTCCGCCAAACGTTTGCGCGCCTCATTAATCATCACATCCCAACCGCAAAGGTAAAACACCACATCCAATTTGCCTGTATACAGTTCCTCATAAACAGGATGTACATAACCTTTCCGCCCCGTCCAATTTGCTGAATTTTCGCGCGACAAAGTTACCTCATATTCAAAGCCTTCTAGCTGATTAGTCAATGCTTTCATTTCTTCATAATACAATACATTTTCCAAATATCGCGTCCCAAAAATCAATCGCATTTTAGGATAAGGCAAGTTTTTATCCCTGATATTCAACAACATAGAACGAAAGGGTGCTATACCCGTTCCCGTACAAACAAAGCAAATTTCTTGGGTTAAATCCAGCGTTTTAGGTAAGGTAAATTTACCCAAAGGACCACGCAATCGCAACGGTGTTCCTTCTTTTACTTCGTTAAATAGATAGGTTGTTCCTGCGCCACCTTCCAGTAAGACAATCACAAATTCCAGTAAATTGCCCCCATTCGGTGCTGAGGCAATGGAGTAACTCCGCCACCGCCGATTGCGTTTTTCGTGAATCGGTAAATCGAAGGTCACAAACTGCCCGGGCACAAAGTTAAACGCCTCAATGCTAGGGATTTCTACCCAAAATTTCCAAGTTAACTTTGTAATTTTTTCAATTTTTACAAATTGAGCATCATACCATTTTCCTAATGCCATAGAAATAGTGATTTTTAGTGATTCGTGGATTCCCTATCTTATGTCTTATGTCTTATGTCTTATATCTTATGTCTTATATCTTATATCTTATGTCTTATGTCTTATGTCTTATGTCTTATATCTTATATCTCAATATCTCCTACACTGGTTTAAACGCCTGAAAAGCTTGTTTGCAGCTATAACAAAAGTGAATAGAACGGCAAAGTGTAGGGCCAAAAAGGTTATTCAAAGACGTATCTTCGCTTTCACAATGCGGACAATTCACATTCAGCAACGCCTCCAAATCCTTATTGCGTTGGCGTTTTGCAGGTGGAGCCAAGCCAAACTCCTTAATTTGTTGTCGCCCTGTTTCCGTAATCAAATCCGATGTCCAAGCCACCGAGAAATCCACAACAACCTCCGCTTCTGTCACAAAATCCAAATCTGCCACACAAGCTTGAATCTCCTTTTTCATCACATCAATGGCGGGGCAAGCCGTAAAAGTTGGGGTCATTGTTACTGTCGCGCTTCCCGTTTCTGCTACCGCAACCTTTGTTATGATACCCAAATCCACGACCGAAATCACAGGAATTTCAGGGTCTTTCACCGATTGTAAAGCAGCCCATATTTGTTCTTCTCGCGTCTTTTGAATTGTCGCCATAATATTTATACTTAAAATTATTTTGGAGTTTGGAAGGTTACAAAGTTGCAAGGTTTTAAAGTTTTTTATTTTTTCTAACAAAAAAATTCAATACCTTTTATCTTCTTAAGAGTGTGTCAAGGATTTAGGGAATAGCAAAATGTCATCCAAATAAACAGTGAACATTTACTTTTCCCAAAAATAAAATATCCTTTTTTTATTGGTTTTAAAGGGCGACCTTGAAAGTTTTTGCGTTAAGAAAATTGGCATGAAAAGCGTTAAGAAATATCCGTAGTGATACGGTCTTTAAGAACCTACTGAATTTCATTCAAAATCTAATCTCTTGATTATTAGACACTTACTTTGATTGAGAAAAGGAGTATCACCTTAGGAGATTTTAGCTTTTTAGGACAATTTTTAGCGAAAAAGTTTCACCGTCTTGATTTTTTGTTTCTTTTTTATCAAGCAAAAAGAAAAAAACCTAGATAATCCCAACACTTTTTAAATTAAAGCGAATAGCTATTATTATACGCTTTCCCTCTTTTCTTGACACACTCTCTTCTTAATCAAAGCCATACAAAGCACAAAGATTATTTTAATACATAAATTAAAAATAAAAAGCCAATTTAACCACAAACTCTAAAATTGTTGATTTATTGAACTAATTGATAGTCAACTGATTACTAAAACCAAAATTGCAGTTTTAAACTGCTTTTCGTATAAATTTAAGTATTTTAAAATTAAGGAATTGTACTTTGATATTACAAAACTTTCGTTCATTGTAACCTTTCAACTTTAAAACCTTCGAGCTAATTTTTTCAAAAATAACATTTATAAATCAAAAAAGGTCGTAATTTTGTTTTTTTAGTCATTAGACTTGCCATTAGCAATGGTATATTATATTTTTTTTAATTAAAAAGTGTTACTCAGATTACATTATTTATTCTGAACGTAGATTCGTAGATCAGTGACTCGTGATTAGGTGAACTTATTTAATGTACTATTCTTTTTAAACAACATCATTTAGACAAAATTCACATGCACAACACATTTATATTTAGGAGTTTGTAACTTGAAAAAACAGAAGATAATTTTCAACTTTCCTTTTTCAATTTTCAATTTAGCCATATTTCAAACTGATCTTTTTAACTATCCAAATAGAGACTTTAGTAATTTACCATTGTCAACTTATATTATCTCAAGTCTTACATCTTGTGTCTTATATCTCCTATCTCACGTCTATTAAAATCAATCTATTGGAAAACGTTTTATTACATATTGAAGCCATCTTATTCGCTGCTAATCAGGCAGTTAGCATTAAAGAGTTGAAAGCTTGTTTAGACAAACTAGAGGAGCAAGATATTAGCGCGACACTGATTAAGGAGCAATTGGAACTGCTGATGAACAAATTTAACGATGAATATTACTCCTTTGAATTGGTTCATATCAGTGGGGGCTATCGCTTTTTGAGCAAAGGTAACTACCACAAAACCATATCGGTATACATGAATCAAAAGGCAAAACGGCGATTGTCTAATGCTGCTATGGAAACCCTCTCTATTATTGCCTATAAACAACCCATTACCAAAGCAGAAATTGAGCAAATTCGCGGCGTTAATTGTGATTACAGCGTTCAAAAGCTACTGGAAAAGGAACTCATTAGCATAGAAGGACGTAGTAATGCCCCCGGCCGACCGATTTTGTACGGCACAAGTCAGCAGTTTATGGACTATTTTGGCTTAAAATCGCCCAAAGATTTACCCAAACTCAAGGATGTCGCCCCACAAAACGAGCATGAAATCGGGCAGGCAGAGGAATAATTGTAGGAAGTTGTTAATAATATGATGGGGCTTCCCCCTCTGTTTCGCAAAAAACGCTAGACAGAAATTCCGTTAATCCAAAAGAAAGTTAGCTGTAGAGGCATTACATGTAACGTCTCCAAATAAAAACAAGGCGTTTTTGCTCAATCATCGGGGTCGGGCTGTCCCGTTGCAATTCACCTTGTCAAAAAGCGGTTCGACTAAAATACAAAAATAGTAGCAGTCGTATTGCAATACGACTCTACACGTTTCGCTCTTTTTGTATAAGCCTCTCTAGCTTTTGCCTACGGTTCATTTCCACTCGCATCCCTAAGCCGCGCAAATCCAAAAGTAATCATCCATTCAAAAAATAAAGTAATATAAACACATACTTAAAATTATGGAGTTGATAATTCACTTGACAATGGTATATTAATCTTTTCTTTCAATTCAAAACGTTGATTTGACTAAATGCTCACCATCAAAAACGTTGATCCGTAGATTAGTGATTCGTGATTAGGTGTTTTTTTGATGGGGGTTTCTTTTTTAATAGTTTATGTAGCGAAGGCTTTAGCCGTCACATTTCTTTCAAATTATTAATAATCAATTAATTAAATAAAGTTTAAAGCTCAATAAATCATTGCCAGTTTCTGATTTCTAACAGCTAAAAAGCTAAATATCCAACAATCAATTTTACAATTAAAGTATTAGGCGTAATATCAAACGTATTTCTAATTTACCATTATCAAGATTCAGTAATTTTCCAAAAACTAAAAAAATCTCCTATCTCACGTCTAATATCTTATGTCTCATCCTAAAAACCAACATCAATCATGAAAAAGAAAAATCCATCTTCGTCAAATTCGCCTAAAAAACAGCGCAGACGCAAACCGAGAATCGCCAAAGAAAAAACCCTAAAAAATCCAACGGTACAGGAATTCGAAAAAAAAGGGATGCGGCTCAATAAATATGTGTCGAACTCGGGCGTATGCTCTCGCCGCAAAGCAGACGAATTAATTAAAGCTGGCAAAGTCACCGTTAATGATAAGGTAGTTACCGAAATGGGCTTTAAGGTACAACAAGGAGACACCATCAAATACAATGGAAAAATCCTTTACCCTCAGAAGAAAACGTATATTTTACTCAATAAACCAAAAGATGTCATCACCACCACAGACGACCCCAAAGGCCGCTTAACGGTGATGGACATTGTTCGCAAAGCCTCTAATGACCGCCTCTACCCTGTCGGCCGCCTAGACCGTGCAACCACAGGCTTATTGGTGTTGACAAATGACGGCGAACTCGCTCAAAAGCTGATGCACCCTAGTTTTATGCTTAAAAAAATCTACCACTTATCGTTAGATAAACCTCTGACTAAAAACGATTTCCAAAAAATTCTAGCAGGCATCACCCTAGAAGATGGGGCTGTTCCCGTTGATGATTTGGCGTATCCCAATAGTAATGATAGGCGCGAAGTTGGCATCGAAATACACATTGGCCGCAACCGCATTGTCCGCCGCTTATTTGAGCATCTCGGTTATAAAGTCAAGCGACTAGATAGAGTAATGTACGGTTCTTTAACCAAAAAAGACCTACCTCGCGGCCGTTGGCGACATTTAACGCAAAGAGAGGTAGTTTTACTAAAACATTTTAAATCGTGAGTGAGATGGGAGATTTGAGATGGGAAATTTGAGATAACTTACTCATTTTCAACATCTTAAAACACGGATAAATACTATTTAATTTTGCATATCCATTTAGCCAAATAGATTTTTTTTGCTAAAATTGGAACTTTCTGTAAAAAAATATTGTACTATTATCAGCTAATAATTATCTTTGTCAAATCGGATTTTTTTAATCCACTTTTGGGGCCTATAGCTCAGTTGGTTAGAGCAACGGACTCATAACCCGTTGGTCCCTGGTTCGAGTCCAGGTGGGCCCACATTCAAAAAGTCGCAATCTATTGATTATCAATAAGTTGCGATTTTTTTTTACCTCCAAAAATACCCCACATACACAAAAACATGCACGTTTGAATTTACCATAAATTTTTGAAAATAAATTAGCTATCTTATACCTCTGTATTTAACTCTTTACTTGGATCCCAAAAATATTTTTCAAAGGTCTGCACCTGATCATTTTTCACTTCAATCCCTTCATTTTCCAATAATTGTTGCATCATATGACCATCGCCGAAGTGATGTTTACCTGTTAACATCCCTACTCTATTGACCACGCGATGGGCTGGCACCTGCTTAGGATGTGTATGACAACTATTCATTGCCCAACCTACCATTCGGGCAGAACGGGCAGCCCCCAAATAACGAGCAATCGCTCCATAACTTGTTACCCGACCATAGGGTATTTGTACAACAACATCATATACTTTTTCAAAAAAATTATTTTTATCCATGCTATAAGTTAAAAAAAAGTTAAATTGCTTTTCCATAAAAAAAACAAATCTTTGATAGTAAGCTACTTTTGTATAAATTATGTACCTTTACGACAAATAAATTGCTGTTAACCCCCTATTTTATGAAAGATAAAAAAACATCTGGACATAAAGGCAATATTTACGATCGAATTTTGAAGTAATCCTACAACAATAAGTTGAACCAGTCGCCTTTGTTATTTTGTTCTGTACTTCGTTAAAAAGCCTCGCCGTAGCTCCGCTATGCCTACATTTTTCGCCTTGTACAAAACAAAATCACTTTAGCTTTATGGCTCAACTTATTATTTCCATATTACTAAAGAAAATGCGCCTCATATTTTTATTCCATTGGTAGAGCTTCAATTAAATATTAAAATTGAATCTTTTCAAGCACTTCAAGAAAAAGTAGCTAAAACCATAGAGCGAGAGGTAGATTTCCTTTATCGTGTTTTCACCAAAGACCAAAAAGAGTTACTTTTGCATCTTGAGTTCCAAACAGAAGATGACAAAGAAATGCTCTATCGAATGGTTGAATATCATGGACTAATATATCGTAAATATCAACTGCCTATTCACCATATTGTCATTTACTTGGGTTCTAAAAAAGAGCCTAAAATGTTGACAAAATTACCTGATAATGCCATTTTTTCAGGTTTCGATCTCATTAATCTGCATAAATTAGACACCAAAAAATTATTGAGTTCTCAAATTCCAGAGGTTGTTTTACTAGCTTTATTGAGCGATTACGATCAGCAACAAACGGAAGTGATATTGCGTTCAATAATTATACAACTTAAAAAAGTTGTTCCTACTAATAGAGATTTTGGTAAGTATGTAGAGCAATTACTTATGTTATCTCGACTGCGTAAAATCGAACCTATAACCACAAAAATACTTTCAGATATGCCTATTATGTACGACATTGAACAAGACGCGCTTTATAAGATGGGAATGGAAAAAGAGCGCGAAAAGTGGGAAAAAGAGCGCAAAAGCATTGAGGCAAAGCTTAAAAGACTAGAGGCTAAAAACAAGCTTATTGAAGAAGAACACCGAAAGCAAAGAGAGCAAATGGAACTAAAAAGACAGAAGGAAAAGGAACGAATGGAGCTAGAAAGGCAAAAGGAAAAAGAACAAATGGAGCTAGAAAGGCAAAAGGAAAAGGAACGAATGGAACAAATGGAGCTAGAAAGACAGAAGGAAAAAGAACAAATGGAACTGGAAAAAATAAAAACTGTCAAAAGTTTGCTTCAAGCAGGTAGTTTGACAGATGCTCAAATCATAGAAATTACTTCTATTACACCTGAATTTCTACGAAAAATTAAAGAACAAAGGTAATCTCTCTCATATATGCCTATTAATTATAATATTGAACAAGACGCACTTTATAAGATGGGAATGGAAA
>JAHDHV010000132.1:9939-13563 GCA_020631155.1 Bacteroidota bacterium
ATGCCTATTAATTATAATATTGAACAAGACGCACTTTATAAGATGGGAATGGAAAAAGAGCGCGAAAAGTGGGAAAAAATCCTTGAGAAAGAACGAAAAAGTGCTGAGGCAAAAATTAAGAGAATACAAGCTAAAAATAAGCTTATTGAGGAAGACATCAAGAGAATAGAGGCTGAACGGAAACTCATACAAAAGAAAAAAGAACAAATTGTAGAGGCTCCACAAAAGGAACAAATTACAGTGGAATCGCAAAAAGAGCAAATTACAGCGATATGGCAGAAGGAAAAAATAAAAATCATTAAAAATTTACTTAAATTGAATATTATAACAGATTCCCAAATTATAGAAACTATGTCTATTACCCCTGAATTTCTACAAAAAATCAAAAAAAACACACTTTAAAAACAATTTTCAATAGCCTTTACTAAAAAACTCAAAAAGCATTGTAAGTAACTAGCCATAAGCCTTAAAATCTGATAATCAATAACAAATTTATCATCTTAAATCTTATGTCTTAAATCTTACATCTAAATTATCAACATCATCTAAAACCCTATACAATTATATTTATCTATCATGAGAAAAATAACACACTGGAAGTATGTATTTTTATGCTTATTACTTCTAATTATGGGCATTAATGCCTGTAAAACAATCACTAAAGTAGAGGAATCTACAAAAAGAGAAGCAAAAGCACTTACCGAATCAATAAGTAAGGTAATCAATAAGGATGCAGATAAGGCAGATAAAACGGTAAAAAGTACAGATAAAACCGTAGACAAAACGGTAAAAAGTACAGATAAAACTGTAGACAACACAACTGAGACAACTGCCAAAAAAGTAAAAGGTGCAGTAGCAACCCACACTTACGATTCTGCGGAAAATGACCCGTTAAAAACGCGTATTTACACCTTAAAAAATGGCTTAAAGGTGTATCTATCTGTCAATAAGGACGAACCGCGCATCAATACGGCGATTGCAGTGCGAGCAGGCGCGAAAAACGATCCTCGCGATGCTACAGGTTTGGCGCACTACCTAGAACATATGCTTTTCAAAGGCACAGACAAAATTGCTACCGTTGATTGGGAAAAGGAAAAAGTGATGCTGCAAAAAATTTCTGACCTCTACGAAGCACATCGCAAAGAAACTGATCCTGAAAAAAAGAAGGCTATTTACCAGCAAATTGACAGCCTTTCTTTTGCTGCCTCTAAACATGCTGCTCCAAACGAATATGATAAAATGATCTCCTCTTTAGGGGCGAAAGGTACGAATGCATATACCTTTGTAGACCAAACGGTTTACATCAATGATATTCCTGCTAATGAACTAGAAAAGTGGCTGACTATAGAATCGGAGCGTTTCCGTATGGTTGTATTGCGACTGTTTCATACTGAACTAGAAACGGTTTACGAAGAATTTAATATGGGACAAGATAATGATACCCGAAAAGTCTATAAAGCCATTTTCAAAAACCTATTCAAAAAGCACCCTTACAATATTTCAACCATCGGTCTAGGGGAGCACCTCAAAAACCCTTCGCATGTTGAAATTCAAAAATATTTTGATGAATACTATGTAGCGAATAATATAGCGATTTGTTTATCAGGTGATTTAGACCCTGCTAAAACCATCAAATTGATAGAAAAACATTTTGGAAAGTTGCGGCAACAGCGTGTTCCAGACTTCACCTTTGAACCAGAGGAGCCTATCACAAAACCGATTGAGGTGGATGTAATGGGTAGCACTGCGGAATATTTAAATTTGGTGTATCGCTTTGAAGGAGCAGGCAGTCGCGATGCGCTATTCCTTAATTTAATGGATGGTATTTTGCAAAATGGGCAGGCTGGTTTGATGGATTTGAACCTCATTCAACAGCAAAAAATATTGAGTGGCCGAGCCTTTCAATTTGCAATGGCTGATTATTCCTTACATGTTATTAGTGGTACACCGCGCGAGGGGCAATCGCTGGATGATGTGAAAAAATTGGTATTGGAACAAATTGAACACATTAAAAAGGGAGAATTTGACGAGGATTTAATCAAAGCGGTGATTAAAAATTATAAATTGGATGAAATGAAAGGCTATGAAAGCAATCGGGCGCGAGTTGGGGCTTTTGTGGATGCTTTTATTTTGAAGAGAAAATGGCAAGATGTGGTGGATGAATTGGCAAAATTGGATAAAATTACTAAAGAAGATATTGTAAAATTTGCCAATGAAAATTATAAAGACAATTACCTAGCGGTTTACAAACGCAATGGTGAGGATAAAAATGTAATGAAGGTAGAAAAGCCGCCAATTACCGAATTGGAATTAAATCGCGCTGCACAATCTGACTTCGCTAAGGAATTTGAAAAAATGGAATCAGGTAGATTAACACCTGCTTTTGTCAACTACAAAGAAGCGATTGAAGATTACGACTTAGATAATGGGGTTAATTTTTATTACATTAAAAATAAACTTAACCCAACTTTTAGCCTTTATTATATTTTTGATATGGGCAAACTTCATGATAAAGAACTGGGGTTAGCCATTAGCTACTTGCCTTATTTGGGTACAGATAAATATACGGCTGCTGAATTGCAAAAGGAATTTTACAAGCTCGGTTTAAGTTTTGATGTAAGCAGCGGCGACCGCCGAGTATATGTTACTCTCTCTGGTTTAGAGGAATCTTTTGAGGAAGGCGTTAAATTATTTGAGCATATTTTAGCCAATGTTCAACCTGACAAAACAGCCCTAAATAATTTGACAGATGGCATTTTGAAAAAGCGAGTAGATGCTAAAAAAGATAAAAATACCATTTTCTGGTCTGCTTTATTTGATTATGGAAAATATGGTAAAGAATCAAGTTTTAAACACCGTCTTTCTGAACAAGAACTCAAAGCCATTACACCAGAGCAATTGACCGAAAAAATTAAAAAATTAAGCCATTATAAACATTATGTTTTCTACTACGGGCAAAATAGTCCTAAGCAAACAATGGCAACTTTAAATACTTATCATAAAACGCAAGAAAAGCCTCTTTCCTACCCTGAACCTGTAAAATTTGAGGAACTGGTTACCACAAAAGACAAGGTTTATTTTGTGGATTATGATATGGTACAAGCGCAAATTTTGATGCTGTCAAAAGACAAGCAATTTGACAAAACACTGTATCCGCCTGCTCGCGTATTTGGCGAATATTTTGGCAGTGGGCTATCGTCTATTGTTTTCCAAGAAATTAGAGAGGCGCGCGCTTTGGCTTACAGTGCTTTTTCCTCCTTTTCTGTACCGCGCGAAGCCGACAAATCGCATTATACTTATGGCTTCTTGGCAGTACAGTCGGATAAACTCAAAGATGCAGTTACTGCTATGCGTAACTTAATGAATGACATGCCTAAAGCGGAAAAACAATTTGAATCGGCAAAAACTTCGGTGATGAAAAAAATGGAATCGGAACGCATTACTAAGAGCCGTATTTTCTTTGATTATCTGCGAGCTAAGGATAGAGGTCTGG
The DNA here is from genome assembly GCA_020631155.1 of Bacteroidota bacterium. Taxonomy (GTDB): domain Bacteria; phylum Bacteroidota; class Bacteroidia; order Chitinophagales; family UBA2359; genus JAHDHV01. Next base: position 13,433 of record JAHDHV010000132.1, read on the forward strand.
ATTATGATGTGCGTAAAGATGTGTATGAAAAAGCCAAATCTATGAGTATGGATGAATTGGCAACTTTCTTTAATGAGCATGTGAAAGGCAAGCAATACAACTTCTTGATTATGGGTAAAAAGGAAAATCTG
>JAHDHV010000133.1:0-9438 GCA_020631155.1 Bacteroidota bacterium
AGAACCTTCTAGTTATTTCTTTATTCGTGGGAGACGCAATTCATGGAGACGCAAGATTTTGCATCTCTACAAATAAAAAATTCGTAATTCGTAATTCGTAATTCGTAATTCGTAATTAATTACAGGTCAAACTGAATCCCTTGTGCCAAAGGCAATTCCGTACTGTAATTGATGGTATTTGTTTGTCGGCGCATATAGGTTTTCCAAGCATCGGAACCTGATTCGCGACCGCCGCCCGTTTCTTTTTCGCCACCAAAAGCACCGCCAATTTCCGCGCCCGATGTACCGATATTAACGTTGGCAATACCGCAATCTGAGCCTTCATGAGAGAGGAAACGCTCTGCTTCTCGCAAATTTGTGGTCATAATCGCCGATGATAAACCCTGTGGCACTTCATTTTGCAAGTGAATCGCTTCTTCTATGGTTCGGTATTTTAGCAAATATAAAATCGGTGCAAACGTTTCGTGTTTGACAATATCGTACTGCTTATCTACCTCCACAATGCAAGGCTTCACATAGCAACCCGATTCATAACCTTCGCCATCCAACAGACCGCCTTCTACCACCATATTGCCGCCAACTTCTGCCACCGTTTTCAGCGTTTGTTGATATTGCTGCACTGCTCCAACATCAATTAATGGTCCAACGTGATTGTTCTGATCCAGTGGGTTGCCGATGCTCAATTGTTGGTAGGCATTGGCTAATTTTTCTTTGACCGTATCGTAAATATCTTCGTGAATAATCAAACGGCGAGTGGAAGTACAACGCTGTCCACAAGTACCAACTGCCCCAAATAATGCTCCGATAATCGTCAATTTCAAGTCCGCATCAGGGGTAACGATAATGGCGTTGTTGCCCCCTAATTCCAATAGGGTACGCCCCAAACGACCTGCTACGGTTTGCGCCACAATTTTACCCATTCTGGTAGAGCCTGTCGCAGAAACCAATGGCACACGCCCATCATTTGACAGATATTCACCTACGGTATAATCACCTGTTATTAAGCAAGATACGCCCTCTGGTATATTGTTTTCCTTTAAGACCTCCGCAATGATTTTTTGGCAAGCTACGGCGGTCAGAGGCGTTTTTTCGGAAGGCTTCCAAAGGCAGACATTGCCACAAACCCAAGCCAATGCAGTATTCCACGACCATACGGCAACCGGAAAATTGAAGGCAGTAATGATGCCCACAGCCCCTAGCGGATGCCATTGCTCGTACATGCGGTGTTTCGGTCGCTCGGAGTGAATGGTTAGCCCGTATAACTGCCGAGATAAGCCGACCGCAAAATCGCAAATATCAATCATTTCCTGTACTTCGCCCCAACCTTCTTGCAGGCTTTTCCCCATTTCATAGGATACCAAACGACCGAGTGCATCCTTATATTCGCGCAACTTATCGCCAAATTGACGCACGATTTCGCCTCGCTTCGGAGCAGGCATCATCCGCCATACCTTAAAGGCTTCCTGCGCTTTTGCTACAACTGCTTCATAGTCATCGCGCGTTGCCGACTGCACTTTTCCAATCAGCTGACCATCTACAGGCGAATAGGATTCTATAAATTCGCCCTTGCCATTTATCCAGTCGGAGCCTGTGGAAATGCCTAAATTTTCTGCTTCTAAATGTAGTTGTTGTAAGAAATCTATGTTGATGTTTTTTTCTGTTACTACAGACATAGGTGTATTTTTTGTTTATTTAGACGTAAGATTTGAGACGTGAGCTATGAGACAACTCACTCATTATTAATAGCTTATAACAAGTCTAGTTGCTATTTGGTTTTACGTAGTTACTTAGAGGCTGTCTTGATTTTATCCTTTGGCTTAAAAAATGTGTCTTTTGCCCCCAAATTTCGCCTTTTTATCGGCACATAGCACCACTATGTACCTCAAAAAACGCTACATTTGGTCACAAAATCCATCATTTTCAGCTTCAAAAACAAATCAAGACAACCTTTAAGACTTGTTTGAATTTTGCAAAATTACTGAAATCTGTTGTTGATCGGAAAAAAAGCGAGGGTTAAATTGGTGGGGTGGTGGATTGGTGATTCGTGGATTCGTAGATTAGTGGATTCGTGACTAGGGATTTTTTTCATGGCGGTTTTCTTTTTAAATAATTTGTGTAACGAAGGCTTTAGCCGTCATATTAATCCATTAAAAAGTTTGAAAAATCTTTAGTTTCTGATTGCTAAATATCTAAAAATCAATTTTAAAATTAACGTATTAGGAGTAACATCAAGTATATCCTAATATATCATTGTCAAATTATCCAAAACCAGTATTTGTTTTAAAATTTAAAAATTCACTATATTTTATTTAAGACTCATTGTTATTTTATTTCCACTGCTATTTGGCTCTCAGTTAGCTTCAAGTCAAACAGTAGTCAAACAAATTGACGATTTAATAAATTATTATGAAAAAAACAAAGTATTTAATGGCGTATGGAAAATTCCGTAACTTTGTAGGCGTTTTTTTCATCAAATGATAAACTCCTAACAAATGAAAACCATTTTTTATCTGTTCATTTTTCTTTACACTCCTCACCTCCTTTTAGGTCAAATAGTTATTGAATGGGAAAAAAATTATGGCGGAAATGATGCGGAGTATTTTACTAGTGTAGCTTTGACAAACGATGGCGGTTTTATGCTAGGTGGAACAAGTAAATCCAGTGATGGAGATGTTGGTGGCAATAAGGGAGATAGAGATTTTTGGGTTGTCAAAACGGATGCTTGGGGAACTATTGAATGGGAAAAAAATTATGGTGGAAGTAATTCTGATTGGCTTAGTTCTTTGGTTCAAACAACTGATGGCGGTTTCATTTTAGGCGGACACAGCAGTTCTATTGATGGCGATGTTGGTGATGATAACCTCACAGGAGTAAACCTTGATTTTTGGATTGTTAAAATTGATAGTTTGGGGAATATAGCGTGGCAGCAAGACTATGGGGAAACAGCAACAGAGCAGTTGTTCGGGCTTCAAGCTACTAGCGATGGTGGCTACATCAGTGGCGGAATGAATAGAGTTTTTTTTGGGCAAGAAGCCATTGAGGAAAATTATGGTTGTTGGGATTTTTGGGTTGTTAAAACGGATGCTTTGGGAACTATTGAATGGCAAAAGAACTATGGAGGAACGCAGTGTGATGGTTTGGAAGATTTACAGGAGACTAGCGATGGGGGATTTATCTTAGGGGGCGGTGTAGGTTCGTCAGATAAAGATGTTGGCGAGCATAATGGCTTGCTTGATTATTGGCTAGTAAAAATAGATGCTTTCGGAAATATTGAATGGGAGCAGACTTATGCTTATGGAAGTGAGCATGAAGAATCAATCAATACACTGACTCAAACCAATGATGGAGGCTTTATTTTTGGTGGCTATACTGCGCCGCTTATATCTCCTAATGGCGAAATCAATGAAGATGATAAAGATATTTGGTTAGTTAAAACGGATGCTTTGGGTAGTGTAGAATGGGAAAAAAGCTATGGTGGCTCCATGTATGACGAACTTTTTGATATTCAACAACTCAATGACGGTGGCTATATGCTTGGTGCTAGAACGACCTCAGCAGATGGAGCTATCAACGCAAATTACGGCGGACAAGACTATTGGATTTTAAAAATAGATAGTATTGGAAATATTGAATGGGAGAAAAATTATGGAGGCACAAGTCTAGACCTTTTTGCTGCTTTAGAGGTCATTAATCAGGGGAGCTTTCTAATAGGTGGCACTACGAACTCGACAGATATAGACGTAAGCACTCATTATGGTTCTGGAGATTTTTGGATTGCTAAAATTGTTGATACAACAATCGTAACACTAGATACAATGCAAGTGGAAACAGATACTACTGCCACCGCCATTAAAGAAATCCAACCTTTAGAAACCGCCTTCACTTTATACCCCAATCCCAATAATGGGCAATTTACAATAGCGTCCCAAAACAATGCCCCCTTCACCTTAATCATTCAAAATAACATTGGACAAACTATCTTAGAAAAAGAAGTAACAGAAAATTTTGCCCCCTTTAATTTGAGCAATCAAGCAACTGGAGTTTATATCGTAAGCATCCAAACAGAAAAAAGTTTTTTTGTCAAAAAAATCCTACTTATTCCGTGATAAGCTCTCAAATATTATGATTACAAATCGCCCCAAACCACTCTCCTAATATACCCTTTTTCACCACCCACCCACACCGACCTCCACAGATTTGCACGCTCTGGTCTAGCCCTTTCTGTACAACAAATTTTGTAAAAGCCTACCTTAATTTTCGTTTCTAAAGCTGAAAATAATGACTTTTTTAAGTCCAATGCCAAAATCAGAGCAAGCTCCGGTACTACTTTCCTGTTTTTACCCTAAAAAAGTTTTTTTTTACCCTACCATCTTTTAATACCCATCTATATTTGTATTATTCATTTATTGAAATTTATGAGTAGTTACTTGACAATGGTATAGTAAACTTTTCTTTCAATTCAAAACTTTGATTTCGCTAAATGTTCACTATCAAAAACGTTGATCCGTAGATTAGTAATTCGTGATTAGATGTTTTTTTTGATGGATGTTTTCTTTTTTATCTGACCACATGTGATCATTGCCGGCTTCTGATCTTTAGGCTCTAATTTCTAACAGCTAAATAGCTAAAAGTCTAAATAGCCAAAAAGCAATTTTACAATTAAAGTGTTAGGAGTAATATCAAACATATCTCTAATATACCATTCCCAAGCTTACTCACTGATTTTTGAACACCATTGAAACAGCTAAAAAATGAAAAAAATAATACCAATTTTCTTAGTATTTGTGGTAGTGTTAGGTGGATGTAATGCTCACAAAAAACTATCCACTTCCAATGAAAAAGAAATCATGAAAAACAAAGAAGCAATAAAGGCTTTTTACGAAAAAGCATTGACAACAAATAGCGAAACAAGACCCACAAAAGTTTTAACCCCACTTTTAGCTTCGGGCTATAGATCGTCAAGTTCGGTAGATTCTAAAGGGGCAGAAAAATTGATGGGGCAATTGGAGTTTTTTTGGAAAATAATCCCTGATTTGAAATGGATTCCCCAAGAGATTATGAATGAAGGCGATACCTATATTGTAAGGAGTATTGCCACAGGCACACCAAATGGCGACTTCATGGGGCTGCCTACTGATGGCACAAAAGCTTTCCGAATCATGACCATTGATGTGCATAAAATGAAAGACGGACAATTTGTCAGCACTCATCATGTGGAGGATTGGGCTACGGCGATGAAACAATTAAAAGCAAATACGGGCGGCGGTTCTTCGGATAACAAAGCGGATGAAACCATGAAAGTGGCAACTGGATTTATGGATGCAATGGGTAAAGGCGATATGGAAAAAATGACCAGCCTAATGCATGAGGATATGGTTTGGCAAAATGAAGGGGACAAAAGTATGCCGTGGATAGGTCCTTGGAAGGGCAAAAAAGCAATCTTAGAAGAGTTTTTACCTGCTTTTGGAGAAAATTTTAAGACGATGAAATGGGAGCCAAATGACGCTTTATCAAGTGGCGATACGGCTGCATTCTTTGGTCGTATGATTGGTCTTTTGAATAAATCTAACGAGAAAACTAAGGAATTTACTTATGCATTAAGAGTAAAAGTGAAAGATGGAAAAGTAATACTTTGGAATTGGTTTGAAGATAGCTTTGAAGTTTCTCGAGCTTATCATGGCACTAAAAATTAAGAAATGTAAATAAATAACAATAAGATTTAAGCACTTTATAGCAAAATTAGTACTGCTCTATTTTTGCCATAAAGTGCTTGATTAATTTTATTTTTATTCATTCTAATCAAGTTATTTTATCATGAGATAAATATTTTAAAAGTTATGAAAACAAAAATTCCACTTTGGATTAACATTGTACAGGGTATATTAATTTTAATTATGCTATCACAAGTCTACTTATTTTATGTTGATCATAATGCTGTTTTGGCCTCAGGTATTACAATACAATCAGTGGCAGACTATAATCTTGTTTATGAATTTGCAGCTAGGACTGCTACTATGGCAATAGTGTCGATATTTATTATGTTTTCACAGAATGTAAAATTATTTATCGCAATGTTTTTAATGAACCTATTACGTGAAATACAAGAAACAATCATTGACCCACTATTTCCATTAGCAAATGCCCCTGTCTCCCCTACATGGGATATAATTATTCACCTTATTATTGTGGCCATCGAACTGATTGCATTTATCAAACTATATAAAATGTCAACAGAGCTAAAAACAAATGATTCAGAAATTCAAACAAACTAAGTGTCAAGCACTAATTAATTGTGCAACATTTTGTTCTAAAGTATTGACTTTCATCACCTTAATCAAACAAGGAGTGCCGTTTAATTATTGTGTAGTACTTAAATAGCCACCGATTCCCCTCAGGCATTTTCAATTTCAATAAAACAATCTAAAATTATAGTATTATGACAAAGAATATCCTAGTATTAATCATCTCACTTTTTTTTACCGTTTACGCTCATGCTCAAACTATACCCGAAAACCTAAGCGTAACCACTAATGACTTTTTCCCAGAAGATATAATCATCGTTAATGACATTGCGTATGTAAGCGGTCTTGGTGATGGTACAATAAAAACCTTTGATTTAACGGAAGCAAACCCAACTGCAAGTGAATTTGCAGCAGCCGAAACGGGTTATACCCAAGCTTGGGGCGTAAAAAGTGACGGCACAAAATTATTGAGCTTACTCAACAATGCTGACTTTATCGCAGGTGATCATGGGCCAGCTAAATTGGTGGAGTACGACATTGCTACGGGCGCGAAAACAGGCGAGTGGGATTTGCCTGCTGGTTCAATCGGTCATACCGTATCTATCGTAGAGGGAAAATACTATGTAACAGATTTTGCCAGCCCCCAAATCTTTGAAATCGACCCAAGCGCAGGGACTGTCAATCAATGGTTTACCAGCCCTCAATGGGACCCAAGCATCGGCGGTATCGGTGGAACGATTTACAATGATGCAGGCGCATTTTACGTATCGCAAGGTAACAAATTGTGGTATTTGCCCATCAGTGATGGCACCCCCGGAACATTAGAAGAAGTAAGTGTTTCAGGACTTGATGTAATTGATGCAGATGGCATTGCGTGGGTAGCTAGTCAAAATACTTTGTACTATGCCACCAATGATACAGGCGACCCAGCAAATGCAGGTACGGTATTTAAGTTAGTATTTTCCGATGCCACAACTGCTACGGGAAGTGTTATCGCTACAGGATTAGATGATTCATCAGGTCTTTGGTATTATGAAAATGCTGGGAGTGAGTATGTATTTGTACTGGAATCCCAATTTGGTGCTTTATTTGGCATCAATTCTTTTGAGCCTCCTTTCAATATTGAGATCATTGAATTATCAAAAGATACACCTTCTAATCTCACTTCAGATGATGCTGACTTTTTCCCAGAAGATATAATCATCGTTAATGACATTGCGTATGTAAGCGGTCTTGGTGATGGTACAATAAAAACCTTTGATTTAACGGAAGCAAACCCAACTGCAAGTGAATTTGCAGCAGCCGAAACGGGTTATACCCAAGCTTGGGGCGTAAAAAGTGACGGCACAAAATTATTGAGCTTACTCAACAATGCTGACTTTATCGCAGGTGATCATGGGCCAGCTAAATTGGTGGAGTACGACATTGCTACGGGCGCGAAAACAGGCGAGTGGGATTTGCCTGCTGGTTCAATCGGTCATACCGTATCTATCGTAGAGGGAAAATACTATGTAACAGATTTTGCCAGCCCCCAAATCTTTGAAATCGACCCAAGCGCAGGGACTGTCAATCAATGGTTTACCAGCCCTCAATGGGACCCAAGCATCGGCGGTATCGGTGGAACGATTTACAATGATGCAGGCGCATTTTACGTATCGCAAGGTAACAAATTGTGGTATTTGCCCATCAGTGATGGCACCCCCGGAACATTAGAAGAAGTAAGTGTTTCAGGACTTGATGTAATTGATGCAGATGGCATTGCGTGGGTAGCTAGTCAAAATACTTTGTACTATGCCACCAATGATACAGGCGACCCAGCAAATGCAGGTACGGTATTTAAGTTAGTATTTTCCGATGCCACAACTGCTACGGGAAGTGTTATCGCTACAGGATTAGATGATTCATCAGGTCTTTGGTATTATGAAAATGCTGGGAGTGAGTATGTATTTGTACTGGAATCCCAATTTGGTGCTTTATTTGGCATCAATTCTTTTGAGCCTCCTTTCAATATTGAGATCATTGAATTGGAAGAGGAGACTGCCAACTCTTCCATTGTTGTAGAGGTAACTTTGTTTAATCTGAATGAAGGCGTAGACCCTGCTGTATTCCAAGCACGAGATGCAGAAATTGAACGGGATTTTGCTAGTCAACAACCCGGTTTTTTAAAGCGAATGAGTGGTCTGGATGCTAATGGTCAATATGTGGTGATGGTTTTTTGGGAAACTTTAGCAGATGCCGATGCTTCTATTGCTGCTTTTGGTGAAGACCCAACTGTAGGCGATTATTTTGCCATGATAGATGCCAGTACATTCAGTGCTGAAAGATATACGACCTTTTCGGTTCCCGATATAGATTTTGATTTGGTAGCAAATAATGTGATTGAAATTACGACTTTCAATTTAAATGAAGGAGTTGACCCTCTTGCTTTTATAGCGCGTGATGCAGAGATTGAGCAGGACTTCGCCAGCCTTCAACCGGGTTTCATCAGACGAACTAGTGGGGTGGATGCCAATGGTAAATACGCTGTAATCGTATTTTGGGAAACCTTAGCAGATGCCGATGCTTCTATTGCTGCTTTTGGTGAGGACCCAACCGTAGGAGATTATTTCGCAATGATAGATGCGAATACGTTCAGTGCAGATCGATATACAATTTTTGGTAGTATGGCTTCTCCACTTAGCGAAGGCGTAGACATCACGCTTAGAAACACCCTACAAGACCCAGGGGAAGCGGAAGCTACTTATCCAAGTTTGTTTGGATTAGCAGATGACGCTTTTGATGAATTTGCCACTCTTTCAAATTCGGAGATAGAGTTTCCAACTGCATTAGCTCAAGCAGGTACACCTTTTGGCGATATAAGCGGACTCTATGAGATTGATTTAACCGAAACCAGTATCCAATTCACTGTATTACCCGATGAAAATGATCCTTTTTGGACAAATGTATTTGAATTGTTCCCAGAAGGAAAATTTGATCGATATTATTTTACCTTCTCAGAACCGCACAACATTACAGGTTTTACAAGTAGCCACCCTTCAGTAAATCTAAGAATTGATTCTGAAACAGTTGTTGTCGTTGAAATTAGTGAAGGCTATGACCTTAAGCCGGGAGTTTCCTTTTCTATAGATTTAAATCCCCCACCTTCCATTGTTGTAGAGGTAACTTTGTTTAATCTGAATGAAGGCGTAGACCCTGC
>JAHDHV010000133.1:9538-13538 GCA_020631155.1 Bacteroidota bacterium
TCGTTGAAATTAGTGAAGGCTATGACCTTAAGCCGGGAGTTTCCTTTTCTATAGACCTCAATACTTGTACAGGCATCAATATTGTTGTTGATGCAGGAATTGATTGTAGTAGTGGTAATGATGATAGCTATAATCTTTTCTTGACCATCAGTGGGGGTACTGCTCCCTATCAATTAACAGGTTCTTACAACGGTTCTGTTGACAATGCGCCACAACTTGTTAGTGATATACCCAATCATACACCTTTTACAGTAAGTATAGTTGATGCCAATGGTTGTATAGCTTCTTATACCAACAATAACCTAAGTCCATGTGTTACCCTAGCAGTGAGTTTGCTCAATTTTAGTGGTCACACAGTAGCTAGTGGCAATCAGCTCAATTGGGCAACAGCTAATGAAAATAACAACGACCTTTTTACCATTGAACATGCTACGAATGGTAAAGACTTTGTGACGATTCACAATTTTAAAGGAACAAGTAACAGCGAAACACAACAAGCCTATACCTTCTTACATAAAAATGCACCAAATGGCTTAAACTATTACCGATTGAGTCAAACGGACTACGATGGAACACTGTCCTACTTAAAAACCATTATCATCAACCGCCGAACTGTCAATGATTTTGCGGTAGTAGATGTTTACCCAAGTCCTGTTGTAGATGTATTGCGAGCAGATTTTACCAATCCTACACAGGCCCGTATCAAAGTAAGTATTTACAATAGCAATGGTCAACAAATTTACGATGCCAATTACGATGCTATGGAAGGATTAAACACATTCTCTTTAAATATAGAAAATTATCCAACAGGCATTTATTTCTTGAGATTAAATAATGGAACACAATTGATTACACAGAAATTTATTAAATAGTTTATTTTAAAAACACAAAAAATGCCTATATTTTAGTGAAACATACTGGAATATAGGCGTTTTTTTATTTTAATAAAAAGAAGAAAAAAACCCACGTACAACCAAAAACGCATATGAATCAATGCTCTTATAAGTGATTGAATTATCTCCTATCTCATGTCTCATGTCTCATGTCTAAGTACTTAAATAATAAATGGGGGGCAGTATGAAGAAGAAAATCAAAAAAATAGACTTTAACAATCAAATAGCTGGCAGTTACTACTTTGACTTGGTCAATTTAGAGGATATTTTAAAAAGAAAACCTAGTGATCATAACCAGTTTGAACACCACAAAGTTTCTTTTTATATTATAGTTTTAATTACCCAAAATGAAGGAAAACACAGCATTAATTATAAAGATTACACTTATAAAAAAGGAACTATTTTTACATTACGAAAAAACAATATTCATAAATTCTATAAAACGAATGCTAAGGGAAATATCCTCGTTTTTACCGAAGACTTTGTTGTTCGTTCTGCTGATCAAGTAGAAACTTTAAAATTGGTTCAATTATTCAACGAAATGTTGAGCTCGCCAAAACTTCAACTAAATAATGGCGATTTTATCGAAATAGAAAGCCTGATTCAGCAAATAAAAAAAGAACATTTAGAAATAAAAGATAAACATTCCATTGAAATAATTAGAGGCTTGATACAAATTTTAATACATAAACTTTTTCGGATAAAATCAAAAGGGCATGAATACTTAGGAGATAATAAATATCAATTGCAGTTTATTTCTTTACAAGAATTAATAGAAAAAAACTGTTTTGAAAACAAAAAAGTCTCTTTTTATGCCAGCAAAATGGGTGTTACATCCAGAACACTAGGTAATATAACGCAAAGTGTCATTGGTAAACATACCAAAGCATTTATTGATGAAATTGTAATTCTTCAAATCAAAAGATTAATCATTAATTCACAACTTTCCTTTACAGAAATTGCCTACGAAGCTGGCTTTGATGATCCAACTAACTTTTTCAAGTATTTTAGAAAAAAGACAGGATTTTCACCGAAGGAATTCAAAAAGCATTGTAAATAAACTTGACAATATTACATTAGACTTTTCTTTCAAATCAAAAACACTGATTTGTTTAATTGAGTATTGTTGAGAACGTTGATCCGTAGATTAGTGATTCGTGATTAGGCGTTTTTTCTGATAGAGGTTTTCTTTTTAGGATTATTTGTGTAGCGAAGGCTTTAGCCATCATAATTCTATAAACACCTAAAAAACATTAGTTTATACTTTTGAAAAATGCCAAAAATGGGGTTTTGATTTAAATTTATTTAATTAAAATAATCTTTAATGACAAAACTGAATATCAAAAAAGAATAACAAACCTTACAACTTTTTAACTTTCCAACCTTACAACCTCCCAAAATCACCCCAACCCATAAGTATGTTTAAAAGCACGCAATTTGATGATAAATTTCTTTATTTTTGTTAATAATTCACTGTTTTTAACACGGCTAATCGTTATTTTCTGGTGTGTAACAAACAGGTGTGGTAAAGTTAATTCTGGCATATTGTGTTGATTATCCCTGATTTTTTGTTGTATATCGGCTGTATTTATCAATAGTTCATCAATTTCTTTAGTCCATTGTTTCCGTTCTCCTGCTTGCATTGGGCGTACCAGCTTCTTTTTCACCATTTTTTGCTCCGTTTTTAGGAAATACTCATGTCCATTGATGATCAAACTGCGTTTTCCCTTCGCTTTTTGGATGACATAAGTACCATTTAATTTGTAATTGCTGTGTAGCAACTGCAAGGTCATAGGGTGAGTAGATTTTTGTAAATGATTAAATTCCTCTACTTTAATTAAGGGATGCATTAAATTGTTGATGTAATAATATCTTGTTCCACTGTATACAATGCTGTATTTTTGAGTAGATTGCACCTCTTGCTCTACAGACAATGTTTTTTCGATGCGCTCTTTTAGGGTAATAAAATCAATTTGTAGCTGTTGTAAAACCTTTGTAAAACTCACCTGACTACTATTGCCTGACACCGCATCTTGTACCAACTGCTGAACAACATCTATCTGCTCAGGGCGGTTCCAAAGGCAATGCCCTATCAACAAACAATCTTTCAAATCTACCGCTTTTCGACCATTTAAAAAGGCGGATGCACGCAATAAACGCACAATTTTCAGCCAACGCCTATCAGAAATATATAAATCTTCTCTTTCTTCTTGTTGACTATAAGCAGTAATGCTTTGTCGAATGGTTTGAATGGTATGCAAAACGCTTTTAGGGATATGAATTTGCGTAATTTCTTTACTCCATTCCACATATTCTTTTGGGGTAATTTTGATATTTTTGGCTATATGATCCTTATACGGCTCAATGGTCTGCGTCAGCATTTGCTCAAAACTATCTTGATTTTGAACGCCCTCTACTTGATAACGCAACAGAAAACGGTCCCAAAGGGCTGCTAACCCCTGCCCTTTTTCGGGCAATTCATTGGACGCAGCAACCAAAGCCTTTAACTTAACTTTTATTTCTTGCTGGCCATTTCGGTAAATTTTTTCGTTAATTACGGTCAATAGGGAGTTTTGAATGGCTGCCCCAGCTTTCCAAATTTCATCTAAAAAAACGACATCCGCATCTGGCAAATAGTTGGTGACAATGCGCTCGTAAGTATCCGATTCTTTCAACTTAGAAATAGATACAGGACCAAAAATTTCGTCAGGAGTACTAAAGCGATTCATAAGGTATTCAAAAGAATTTGCCCCTTCAAAAGCAAACTTTAAACGTCTAGCAATCAAGCTTTTAGCTACACCGGGGCGACCCAATAAAAAGATGCTTTCTCCCGCAATCGCCGACAAAAAAGTAAGCCCTATCGCCTCCTCTTTTTCAAAAACATCTTGATTCAATTGATTTAATAATTGCTGTATTCGCTCCTGCATTGCATTTAACTGCTGCGCTTCTGGCAGTATGGCTACATTCTCTTTATCAGGCATATGTACTTAAAATTGTTGATTTGTTGAATGACCTTGACAATGGTATATTAAACTGTTCTTTCAATTTAAAAGAGTGTGTCAGAAAAAGAGGGATTTCATATAATAGCTATTTGCCTTGATCTTACA
>JAHDHV010000134.1 GCA_020631155.1 Bacteroidota bacterium
GAGCAAAAAACGCCAAAAGCAATCGTCAATTTTATCTTGACTGACTACTTAGTATTAATGATTCGTTTTCAAACATTTTGCCTAGCTCCATACATAGTCTCAAGTTTCATCCGCTACAACCTAAAGAAACTTTTGTGTACCCATTTAAATAATCAGAAAGCTTTTTAGGAAAATGAGCCATTTTACTCATTTTTTTTTGTCGTTTTTTTTAGTCCAATTTGATAAACTGCTTTTTTGTTAGTGCTTTTTTGAAAAATAAATGCTTGATTATCAAGGGCTTTCATAAAGTTAAGGGCTTAACTCTCTTTTAAAGCTCTTTAAAATTCTTCCGATAAGTACTAAAATACGTATTTTTTCTGTGTGCTAGAATGGCTTAAATTTGTAGTAACAACAAGATAAAAAATCATTCATTTTTTTATTACTAGCAAAAGTGTTTCAAAGTCAGTGTTTTTTCTCAGTCTCTGCCTCCTTGATAAAAAAGGAGGTAGAGCTTTTTTAAAGACAGTAGCAAAATAACAAAAGTAACTACTAATGCAATTGACTTTGGCATTTCCACAACATTACAATACTTATTGAAGTCAAAAACTTATATAACAACACCTTAAGCCTCTTTAGCAAACTACTACATCCTCTTTATTGAGTAAAGAGACTTGTTTTTCTCTTTTTTTTGCAATGTTTTGGCTCTATTTAGCAACTTGTTTTAGTTTTAGTTAGAATTTTGATGTGATGCGCTTTAAAAAGCGTAGGTTCCCCTATTAAAAGATAAAACCCTCCTCAGTTCCCCTTACTGTGTGAGGGTTTTTATTTTTCTAAGCTCTAATTCTTAACTCAACACAGGCTGTAAAATAGCCTCTACTTCTTTAATCACATTGGCTAAATGTTCGGGTTTATCTACAAAATTAATCTCATCTACATTAACCACAAGCAATTTGCCATTTTTATAGTTTTCAATCCAGTTATTGTAATAATGATTGAGCCGTTCTAAATAGTCAACCCTAATTTTGTTCTCATAGTCTCGCCCCCTACGGCTAATTTGCTTTAGTAAAGTAGGAATAGAAGCTTGCAGATAAATAAGCAAATCTGGCGGCGCAAACTGTGTGCTGATAGTTTTGAAAAGACTGATATAGTTTTCAAAATCTCGCCTAGACATCAAATTCATTTCATAGAGATTAGGAGCAAAAATATGAGCATCCTCATAAATGGTTCTATCCTGCACAATTGTTCTGCTTCCCTTCTGAATTTCAAGGATTTGGTTAAAGCGACTGTTAAGGAAATAAATTTGCAAATTGAAAGACCATCTCGGCATGTCATCATAAAAATCTTGTAAATAAGGATTATTTTCGACATCCTCATAGTAAACATCCCAATCAAAATGTTCACATAAACGCTCGGCTAAGGTGGTTTTGCCAGCTCCAATATTGCCAGCAATCGCTATATGTTTAATTTTTTTACTCACAGACAGATGTTGAATTGACTAACAAAAAGAAGTTGTAAGTGAAATCATCCTTCTTATTTGTTAGAATGATGGAATGGTATTTATTTGCAAAAATATAAAAATGCTGCCAACATTTCTTGTTACTGCTTAATAATAATTATTACATATAGATTCAAGCTCGTTAACTCAGCCCCCCCCCCAATAAAAAAAGCCCCCTCGCCGAAACGAGAAGGCTATCATTAACCCCACCAACTAACTTATTTTTAAATCTCCTTGTAAAACATTACTGTTTTAGCTTTTTTATTTCTTATAGCAGCAATAAAAAACCTTGTCAAGAAGGCTGTTTTTTTCTAGGCAGTGTTAATTTTTATCATGATATTTTTTGATGTGCAAAAATTTTATTATCAAAAGAGTAGCTAATGTGATAAGGTTAAAAATAAATACTCACAAATAATTTTCAAAGCACTTCCTTAACCTTTCGTTCAGTATATACGCTCAAATATTTATTAAGTTTCACACACAACAACTTTTTCTCTATCAAATAATTTCATGCAACCAATTACCTTATTTTACTATCCGCAAAAAAGAATGGAATGTTGACAAAAAAATGATATAAAAGGAGTTATACATTTAACTGATGTATGCTAAGTTCTACATTTTATAGTCTTTAGAAGCCAATAATATCAATGTTATATACATAATCATCATTCTAAAAAAATTCTAACACTAGCTTACCAAAAAGCCTGCCAAAAAAGTTTAAATTACAATAATACAACAAAGTATAATGTGTATTTGCTCAAGCATTTTTTTCCTACTTAAATATTTTTTTAGAAAAAATTTTTCGCATACACCACCTTTTTCTTGCCTTTTAAGTGTGGCAAAACAGGTTCTTCAAATAGCAGTTCCCGAATTTGTCGAGCAGGATATACCGAGCAAATATAACTAGGCATCTTCCCTGTATCATCACATTCCACAAAACACACCCAATGATTAGGCATATACAAAATAGGGTCTCGCCGCACTGCCGAAGCCTGAAATGTCCACGACAAACCATACTTAGCCGCCTGCGTACTACGCTGTGTTTTTACCGCAAGGTCTAGCCCGTTTATCTGCAAATCCGAATCCCAAGATTTTGCCTTTTTTTGGTAAATGTGATAGTCAGGAAACGACACATACTCTGCATATTGCAAAAAAACAGCCCGCACCGCCTCCTCTCCTAGTTTGCTAATAAAATGATCCTGCCGAATTTTCTCCCGATTCACCTGATTACTGTCCTGATAATCTACCGTTCCTACGACCTGCTCGGCAAACAAGCGCGCCTTTGCTATCAATTTTGGCGTAAGCTGTACCCTTTGTATCTCTCTAAAAAATCGCATGGCAATTACTTTTTTTATTTTTAGTATTACAGAAATTAGTGATTAGAAATTAGCTTGACAATGATAAATTAGGGGCAATATACTCCTAATACCTAAGCATTTGTCGAGTGACCGCAAAGCGGTCAAAGTATGTTAGAAAAAAGCAAAGTGAGGTTCTTTGCCCCCAGTAGGGTCACACCTTTTAAGGTTTGAAAAAAAACATAAACTCCTGAAAATCAACAATTTAACAAATGGATTAAAATGATTAAATTGTTGTTTTGTAGAATCTGTTTTTTGCAAAATAAAATCAGCGAATAGCAAGTTTTAGATTTTTAGAAACTAGCAGTAATCAATGATTTCTTAAGTTTTCTAATGGATTAAATTTATTGATTATTAAATACTTATACAATCTGACTACATGCATATGGTTAGGGCAAAAGAAAACACCTATTAAAAAAAACACCTATTAAAAAAAACACCTAATCAACAAATCACGCATCCACCAATCTCCAAATCACGAATCAACGAATCCCCTTTCAATTATATAATGAACACCTGCCTAATTTGTAAACAAACGGCAACATTTTTCTTCTTTTTTTAGTAAAAAACATTTTTTTTTGGCAAAAATTAGCTTTTTTCAAAAAAAAATAGTATTTTGTGGGCGTTTACTAATTTTTTTAAACAAAAATAGTCACATAAGAATTTATATTAAAAAATTGCATTGAGACAAGACAAACAGGTATGTTTCAAATAGCGTGTTTTTTTACCAAACAATTTGTGCTTACTTTGACAGTTCGTGGATTCGTGATTAGTAGATTAGTGATTCGTTTTTGGATGTTTTTTACTGATTGATTTCTTTTTAGATGTTTTCTGTAATGAAGGCTTTAGCCGTCATAATACTATACAAATCAAAAGCTTATATCCATTAGAAAAATCAAAAAGTAATTTATTTTAACTAATTACTGATCGCTAATTTCTAACAGCTAAAGAGCTAAAAGTCTAAATAGCAATTTTAGCAACAAAGTGTTAGGAAGACAATGAAACATACCGACAAACATTCATCACACATAATAGACATCTGATAAAGTATAAAATATCTATCTGTTTTATATCTCATGTCTCAAATCTTATGTCTCATTTTACCAATTCTATTACACATTTAATATAGAACATCATGAAAACAGGCCTAAAAATCATTCATAGCAACATTAAATTCATTAGGAAAAATATGGGTAAAACCCAAAAGGATTTTGCAGAACTACTTGGCATTAAACGCTCGGCTTTAGGTTCTTATGAAGAAGGGCGCGCCACACCCAAAACGGATGTGATGCAAAAACTAGCCAATTTATACCATATTTCACTAGACGAATTGATCAGTGCAGATTTAAGGGAAAAGAGCTTGTTTAATAGAAATAAAAAAGCAGCACATACTCAAAAGGATATTTCGGGCAAAAATCTACAGTTGAGAACTTTGTTATTGCCAACAGATGAAAGTGCTCGAGAAAAAATTTCCTTTGTAGAGGCAAAAGCAAGTGCAGGTTATTTACAAGGGCATAGCGATGAAGCCTTTATGTCAAATTTACAAACCTTCCACCTTCCTTTCCTTCCTCCTGATACTACTTATCGAGCCTTTGAAATACAAGGCGACTCTATGCTGCCTATTCCATCAGGGTCCATTGTCATCAGTGAATATGTGCAAGATTGGCAAGACATCAAATCGGGGCAAACCTATGTTGTTGTGTCCAAATCAGAGGGCTTGGTATACAAACGCCTAATTAATAATCTCAACAAAAATCAACAACTCATTTGTCAATCAGATAATCCCAATTATGACCCTTTCACTTTGCCAGTAGAAGATGTGCAGGAGGTTTGGAAGGCTTGTCGTTTTATCATTCAAAGTGATGAGAACCTGCAAAGCAGCGATCAAGTTTGGCAAAAAGCTCTGGTAAGTGAAATACAAAAGTTAAGTAAACATATTGATGAAAAAATTAAAAACTAAAAAATAATGGGGCTTTTTTTAAAACTCCCATCGCAACCCTAAATGCAAACCGATACTATTGAAATTCAATTTAAAAGCTACCTCCTCTTGCGCTTGTTGCAGATTGTAATTGGGGTTATAATCCGCTTGATTTGACTGTTCTGTAAGCTCCGAAACATAGACCGTTTCTATTAAATAAGTAGGTAGCGTTTCAAGCGTATTTTGTAGGAGTTCCAGACCTGAAAGTGTAGAAACTTGATCAAATTGGGTATACTCCGTATTTTTGGCACGCACAGTGAGGGCAGTCATTGTTGTTTCGCCAAAAATGCTGAAGTAGTCGCTCAAATATACATTCATACCGACCGTAGAAGAGAAGCCATAAGAAAAATCGGCATACGAATTAGCCTTAATGTCAACCTCCGTTTGCACATTCGACAGCAGTTCTTCAGTCGGTTCAAAGGGCAATTGATCCCGTAAAATATACCCATATAAACGCGCTAGAGTGCCCTCTTTATCCGTTACCTGCCCCTCCGATTTATTCACCCCTGCAAAGGGCAGTAGGATACCTGTTTTCTGGTAAAAATTCACCACTTCCCCACCCGATTGTACAACAAATTGCGGTGTTGCCTGTACACGCCAAGTATGAATATCATGAAAGGCTTTGTAAGTCAATGTATTCTGCTCTGCCAATCTCAACTTTGGGCTTTTCACATACTCCAACATCAATTCCAATCCAAAGTGTTCTGTAAACAGATAGCCCACACTAAAAGCAGTGCTAAAGCCCGCCCCATTCGTACCAAATAAAGTCTTTTCCGAAACCGTACCATCCTCCAAAATCGTCAAATCCTGTGTACCAATTTCGGCAAGCGGAGACCCTAAATCATCATTGAAAGCCGCGAAGTTATAGCCTGCTTTGTATTGCAAATATATCTGGGCTTTTGCAGTTTGAGTATAGCAAAAGAGGGAGATTAGGAGTAGGTAAAAGTAGTAGTAGTTCATATTATGTTTTGAAGGGGGTGTTAGCGAAAAAAATCATTGATTATCCTTTTTTTATGGCGAATAAATTAGCCACTACGATGATACCCCCAAAATATCTAAAATATAATTCCGAGCCTCACGCATGAGGGCAGCAATTTGGTAAATATCATCTTGTGTAGCATCATAAGCCAAGCTAACAGCATATTCATTGTCCTTTAAAACTACAAAAAACCAAAGTCTGCCCAATACGTAACAACCATATAAAGGATGTTTTTTTTCATTTAAAACTTGGGCAACTAACATAGCAGAAAGCAATTGCGCCAAAGGATCGTTAATGTGTGTTTTTTCTTGTTTGTATTCGTGTAGGAAAAAAAATGGTTTTTCAGGTTTTATCAAGCCTTTAGCAATGACAAAATCAACAATTCCTTTCAACTCTATATCATTGATAGTTGCTTTTATACTACGTTGTGTAAAAATCTTATAATGTGGACTATCCAGTTCACATATGTCGACTAATCTCCCTATGAAAAAAAATTTCAATTCATCTTCATTCCAATAATCAATATTATACATAGCCTTTTCTTTCAACTTATCTAAAAGTACCTTGTCCGTAGTACTAATATTAGTGGGTATATTTAACCATTCTTCTAAAGGCTTGAAATTTTTATAGTGTCTTTTTAATCCAAAAGCGCGATGTAACTCATCCAATTCCCATTTTTCAAAACTTTTGTATGACATAATTTTTAGTGATTTTTGTGTTTATTCAATATACAAAAAAATGAGGAGAGTTGCTTGGTTTATTTATCAAAAAAATCACTCCCCTCTTCTATCAAGTCATCAAAAATTTTTGTTTTAACACAAAAACTTTCAAATCCATACACATTGAGTAATTAGTTTAGGGTTTACAATGGCGAAAAGCTTTAAAAGAGTATCTAAATCAGCAACCAAACCCCTAACTCCCCGTCTAAACAAACAAGAACTAGTGGGTGAATTTGCCATCATATAGACAAAAAATAATTTGCAGTTGTCAAAATTTACCTATACATTCATGAGTAATGGGGAAATAAACAAGATAAAAGACACTTAGACTTAATGCAAGTCATGGTAACCTATAAATTATCTTGCGTCTTATATCTTATAGCTTATGTCTCAATACTCAAATACAACATTTTTTAACCATTATTTAATTTTGCAAACAATGAATTTGATCAATAAATTATTTTATTCTTTCTATGCTCATGGTAAAATTTGGATGATTTTACTGTTATTAGTACCTTCTTTGTCGGTTTTTGCACAAAACAAACAGCAAAAACACAAGCAAAAACGCCAATGGGAGGATGTTCAAAAAGATTTTAAAAAACAATTTGAACTCAATCAAGATTCGCTCGGTATAGTCATCAAAGAGGGATTACAGGAAGCGCAAAAGGTGTTCAAAGATATGCAGGTCATGGATGATGGTGCTATTGTTTTACAAGGTGATACCATCAATATGATTGCTCCGATGCAAGGTTTGATGGAAGGATTAGAAGTAATGGGCAAATCTTGGGGCTTAAACGACAAAGAGTTGGACTCTATGCGTGATGTGATGCAGCAAATGCCAGAAGTACTAAAACAGAGCTTGCAATTATTTGGCGAGGGCTTGTCGAAAATGGGTACCAACAATGAGGGGCGGAATCGCAAATCTAAAGGTACTAAATTGTGATTTTGAGCTATAAGATTTGAAACATAAAACGTCAAATTTTTACACCGAAAGCGACAAAATTCTCAACTAAAAAACAGATGAAATCACAATCACCAACACGACTACCTTTTGATTTAAGTACTATCGCAGAGGTTTTTGATATTCAAACACCTGAGCACTGTACAGAGTTAACTCATTGGTTAAATCATTCTTATGAGTTAGCATCTTGGGAGAATGATTTTTTAGCTACCTTACACGAAAAATCAAAAAAGAAAATTGCTTACTGGAATGAGGAAGAATTAAAAATGCACCTAATTAGCCATTTATTTTATATGGCAAATATTGTTGTTAATAACAAAATTGATATTTACTTTAAGCGTAAATTGAGCCAACAAATCAATAATTATGCTCTTTCTGTCATTTGCGATTGTATGGTAGCTACCCCTAAACCTTTTAATAAACCTGCTGCTCCTTATTTTTTTTTACAAGAATTTAAAAAAGGAAAAAGTGGGCAAATTGATCCTGAAGCGCAAATGTTAATTGCAATGCTCATTGCCCAACATCAAAATAAGGACGGCAAACCCATATATGGCAGTTACGTTATCGGGCGACACTGGTATTTCACAACTTTATTAGGCAATCAATACTGTCAGGCGAACCCTTTTGATGCGACCATTAAAAAGGATTTGTATCAGATTGTATATGTGCTTAGGGCTTTAAAAGATTTGATTTTGAGCAGATTATAAATATATTTTTCATTTCAAAAGAACATCCAATTCACTTAAAAAGCATATGAAACCACAATCACCAACAAGACTACCTTTTGATATTAATCTAATTGTAGATGCTTTTAACATTCAACGTCAAGCTGATTGTAAACATTTACAGGACTGGTTAACAATAAGTTATGAGTTGGATACTATACGAACTAGTATTATTGAGGAGTTGTATCAAAACAGTAAAGATTTTGTAGATTATTGGAATGAAGAGGAATTAAAGATGCAAATGATAAGTTTGCTTTTTTTTGTTGCTAATATAGTCGAACATAAAAAGATAGCTATATTTTATGAACGAAAACTTTCTTCCACTATTAATGATCACTTACTTTCTGTGAACTGTGATTGTATGGTAGCAACTTCATCAGGGATTATTGCCCCTAAAGCTCCTTATTTTTTTTTACAAGAATTTAAAAAAGGGAAAGGTGAAAAGGTTGATCCCGAAGCGCAAATGTTAATTGCAATGCTCATTGCCCAACATCAAAATAAGGACGGCAAACCCATATATGGCAGTTACGTTATCGGGCGACACTGGTATTTCACAACTTTATTAGGCAATCAATACTGTCAGGCGAACCCTTTTGATGCGACCATTAAAAAGGATTTGTATCAGATTGTATATGTGCTTAGGGCTTTAAAAGATTTGATTTTGAGTAGATTATAAATACACAAAAACACATGACGGATAGACGGATACAAAGGTTTTGGGAAGTAATCAATCAACGGCAAGCTGATTTGACGGTGGTATTGGAAGATGTACATGATATGCATAATGTGGCTGCGGTGATGCGTACTTGTGATTCTGTGGGCATCCGAGAGTTATATGTCATTCATACAGATAGCATTAAATATTGTAAATTAAGTAGTACGATGGGGAAAAAGAGCTCGAGCAGTGCGAATAAATGGCTTCAATTGCATCTTTTTGATACGGTAGATAGTTGTTTTCAAGTACTTCGCAGCAAATATGATCGTATTTATACCACTCATTTAAGTGAGGATGCTGTAGAATTACACGAATTAAATTTAACTCAATCTATCGCGCTTGTTTTTGGCAATGAAAGAGATGGCGTTTCTGAGCGCACCCTTGAGTTGAGTGATGGCAATTTCCATATTCCACAAGTTGGAATGATTCGGAGCCTTAATATTTCGGTCGCTTGTGCCGTTACTTTGTATGAAGCTTTTAGGCAGCGCAAAGCAACAGGAAATTACGAGTCTCCTTCCCTATCCCAACAAAGCCGACAAGAACTTTTCGATAAATGGGCAGCTAGAGAAGTAAAATTGAAACAGAAACGATGATTGGTTTTAGGGTTGGAAAGTTTTTATTTTAAAAAATCTCACACCTCAAGTCTCCAATCTCCCGTCTCGCATCTAAAAATACATCCACGGAATCAGTAAAGTAGCCAATCCCCACACCAATAAAGTCAACAAGCCGCCAACTTTGACAAAATCCATAAAAGTGTATTGCCCTGCACCATAGACAAGGGTATTTGTCTGATAACCAATGGGTGTAAGGAAACTGGTACTCGCTGCAAACATCACCGTCAACACAAAAGGTTTGGGGTCTAAATGCAATTCACTGGCTATCATTAAAGCAATGGGAGTCAACAGTACCGCAGTTGCATTATTGGACATAAAACTGGTTAAAAGGGTTGTTATTAAAAAAAGCATGGATATGACCAAACGAGGTGAAGCATTGCCTGTAAACTCAATGATTTGTTGGGCAATTAAACTATCTACTCCAGTTTTTTGCACTGCAATGCCTAGTGGCAAAATGCCTGCTAATAAAAAAATAACTCGCCAATCCATTTTTCGATAAGCATAACGCATAGACATACAGCCTGTTACAAATAATAATGCAGCTCCTGCTAAAGCTGCTGTTACAATCGGCATCAAATTAAGGGCAGCGACCACTATAACCCCTAGCACAATAATTGAGGATAATAACATACGATGTCGGCGGAAGTTTTTCTTTTTTACTTTGCCTAATACAATAAAATCTTGAGAGTTGTAAAACTGAGTCAAATTTTTACGCCTTGCCTGTAACAATAAAACATCCCCAAACTCTACCGTTTCCTCCCATACTTGTCGTGCTAAGGAGAAGCCACTTTTACGAATGGCTAAAGGTAATGCCCCTAATAAATGCCTAAAATTTACATCTTTAATGCGTTTGCCCACCAAAAAGGAAGATCGCCCAATTACTGCCTCGAATAAAACCGTTTCTTCTGAGTTTAGTTCTGTATCATCTAAGTTATCCTGACTAACTTTGATACCTTGTTTACCTTGTATTTCTAATAAGTCCTTTAAATCTGCCTTGATGATCAACATATCTCCTTCCTGAATCGCTTCCACTTGTGAGGGTAGCCATAAGTCCTCCTCTCCTTCTCGAACAAGTGCGATCAAACGCACCCGATAGTATCGTTTCATTAGTTCGGTATCTTCCAATTTTTGCCCAATCATGGGCGAGTCTTTTTTAATAATAATTTGTGTTAAGTATTGTTGAAGATTATAGTTTTGGGTAAGGCTATCCACTTGCTTTCTTTCGGGAATAATATATTTTCCAATGAATAACATAAATAAAACAAAAGCTATAAAAAATATTAATCCTAAATAAAAAAACTCAAAAATACCTATTGATTCTTTCATTTTTTGCTCATAAATAGCTGCTGCTAAAATATTGGTAGAGGTACCAATAATAGTTGCAGAACCGCCAATCATAGCAGCAAAGGAAAGTGGCATTAAAAACTTGGAAGGGCTAACTTTAGCATATTCAGAAAGGCGAGTAATGATGGGGAGAAATATCGCAACAATGGCAGTATTGTTCATAAAGGCAGATAAAAACCCAACAACAATCACTGTTAGCAGCATAATTCTCAATTCACTTGTGCCAGTAACCTGCTCCAAGCGTTCCCCTAAATAATTGACAACCCCTGTACTCTGCAAACCTAAACTCAACACCAATAGGGCGAAAACCGTAATGGTTGCCATATTGCTAAAACCCGACAAACCTTCTTCGGGTGTAATAATTCCTGAAATCATCAAAGATACCATCACCAAAAAGGCAGTCAAATCAGCAGAAAAATATTCTGTTGTAAATAAAATGATGGCAACAATGGCGATAATAATGACTATTATCATTAAACATAATATTTAAGTGATGGTTATGCTCTTGGCTACTGAACACATAGACAATTGACATAAAACATTAATAATCAAAGATTTGCATTTCTTAAAAACTCAGAGAATAATCTTCAATTTTCTATTTTTCACTTACCCATATATGGTTAAATTTCTGCCTCCTGAAAACACTCTTGATTCCATTTTTTCTGGTCATCAAAGGCATCACGCGCATAAATAGGTTTATAATAGTATTGAATTTTATCTAAAAAGCATTTGCAAAATTTTTCACCATCAATAGTTTCAATATTACCCATCATTTGTTGACAGTAATCAATTTGAAAAGTCATTTCACTATCCGTCCAACCATCTTCTGAAACTACTGTAATACCTTTTTCTGCTTTAGCAATTTTTTTACCTGACTTAGTAACAGTAAAGCCATTTTCTACTTTGGGTTTAGTTGTTTTAGTAGTTGTTTTTGTGGCTTTTGTAGCTGTTGCTGTAGAAGAATTTTGTTGTTGACAGGCAACGATTAAGCAGAGTAGTAAGAGTGGAGTTATTATTTTCTTTATAAATTTAAAAATCATTTTATTGTATTTTTATATACTGATATTATTTTTTATATATTTAGGGCAAAGAAAATTCATGTTTTTTTTTATGTGAATTTTCTTTTCTCAAACGTTAATTGTTTCAAGCCTAGTAAGTCGTTAACTCCCCGGCATATTTCCCCAGCCGAAAGAAGTTGCCAAACCTCCTGTTGCGGTTTCCTTATATTTGGCCGATAAGTCTTCGCCTGTTTGCCGCATAACTTCCACTACCTGATCAAAAGAGATAACCGCCTTGCTTTGTCGGCCTGAAGCCAGTACATAAGCATTGTAAGCCTTGATTGTTCCATTCGCATTGCGCTCAATACAAGGGATTTGCACCAAGCCCTTAATCGGATCGCAAGTCATGCCCAAGTGATGTTCCATAGCAATTTCGGCAGCCGTTACAATGGTAGAAAGTTGTTCGCCAAAAGCATAACTAAATAGGGCCGCAGCCATTGCCGCCGCCGAGCCGACCTCCGCTTGACAACCCAATTCTGCCCCTGAAATAGAGGCATTATCCTTGATGATAAAACCAACCATCGCAGCAACTAGCAAACCCTTTTTAACGGTTAGTCTAGGTATTTGACAGTCATTCAGCAGATAGGCCACAGCGGCAGGGATAATACCCGCAGCTCCATTAGTAGGAGCCGTTACAATGAGCTGTCCTGCTGCATTTTCCTCAGAAGTCGCCAACGCATAAGCATTCATTCGCGCAAAAAGCGCATCTGCATAGCGTTTATTTGCTTCCAATTTTAGCGCATTTTTATACATAGCCTTAGCTCTCCGATGCACATTTAAACCGCCCGACAGCACGCCTTCACTCTGCAAACCACGCCTAACACTATCTTCCATTACCTGCAAAACAGCCTCCATTTTTTCATAAATTTCCGCTTTGGAACAATCATTTAAGGCCATTTCATTTTCCAACAATACCTGCACAACAGACCGTTTTTTGTCCTCACAAATAGCTACCAATTCCGCCATATTCTGATACCCATACTTGGGCTTTTTTTCCTCTTGATGCTTAGGTTCTATTCCTTCCTTTTGAATAAAACCACCACCAATGGAGTAAAAAACAGCCTGCAATATGGCATGTTCTTGATGCAAAAATACAAATTTTAAGCTATTTGGATGCCAATAAGGATTACTTTCATAGTTAAAAAAAATATCTTCTTCTTTAAAAGAAATCGCTCTATCCTCAAAAGGTATGGAATAAATGGCTTCTTTTTTTTCAAAAAAACGATTCAAACGTTTAATATCTACCTGAGCAGGTTCATCACCATATAGACCTGCCAAAATCGCACGATGCGTACCATGTCCATGCCCCGTAGCAGCTAACGCACCATACAACTCAACTTTGATTTTCAAATTTATTTGCATTTTATTTTCTTTAAGAAAGGCAATTATTTCTTGTCGAAAAGCAGCAGCAGCACGCATCGGTCCCATGGTATGTGAGCTAGACGGACCAGGTCCGATTTTAAACAATTCAAAAAAGGAAGTTGTAATCATGGCTATTGAGATTTGAGATACGAGACAAGAGATTTGAGACTAACTAAATTTCATTGGCTAATTTAATCAAAAATAAAGTATAAAATTTTCTTTTGCCTGTTCTTTTCTAAA
>JAHDHV010000135.1:0-1829 GCA_020631155.1 Bacteroidota bacterium
CAACAAATAGAAAAAAATATTTACCACTCAACTCTTAGAATGCAAAAGTTGAGTTTAAAAAACAAAGAAAATATCATTCTAAAAATCTAAAATCTACTTTCTAATCTCTAACTTCCGGCATCAAATCTTTGTGAATGTAAAATGCCCCCATCAACATAACCTCCTTATTGCTTAACTTCCAATAGTAAATACCCGGTGCCAATTCATTGGGCAAATCAACCATAAAAAAAAGTTCGTGGGTAAGATAAGTCTGTTCCAAAATAATTTTTTGTTGATTATTTTCAATCTGTACTTTCAAAGGACTGGCCGAAAGCGTTTGCAATTCAAAATGCAAAGTCCCTTTACAATCCATCTCCTGTTTCGGATTCAGCACTGTCAAACCTTTGCTGCGATTGGTATACGCCATCACTTTGCTGTAACTCGGCACAGGAAGAAATAAAGCAATCAGTTGATCAATGGTATAGTTTATTTGCTCATTAAGCTTGGCGAAACTGCTTTGGGAAGTAGTTTGCTTTGCCTCTGTTGCTTGAATATTCACTTCTAATTGTTGAAAGTGAGCTTTTAATTGTTGATTGCCAAATGCTTCGGTGCTGCCCATAAAATCGCTGTAAAAAGTGACTTCTACGGCAAATTCTTCATCTGTTCGCTGTAATTTATCGAAAAGTTGTTGTTCTTCTGTGCTTAAATTATTTAGAAAATACTTTTCTATTAATGCAGTTTTATCTTGTTCATTTAACATTATTATAGTTTGCTATTTTGGTTTTCAATATTAGACATGAGCTAAGAGATAATTAAAACATTATCAATAATCTATGGCAAATTTAAGTGCCATTTAATTTTATTTAAACCTGTATTCTTTAATGGTCATTTTATGGAAAAGGAAAACATTTTTCCAATAAAAAATCACAAAGATTTTATAAACCTACTCCTTTCAAAAGACGTAAAGTTAGGAGTAGATGTTACAATTCCCCTTTGGGGTATTTATCTTTCACTACTTTTCTAAATAACTTCATACAACGAACTTTCTGCGTTTTGGCAACCTCCTTAGAAGTGTAATTCATACTTTCTGCAATAGCTTCAAGTCCGTATCGTTTGTAATAAAAAAGATAAATGATGTTTCGACAAGGATTTCGTAATTTATTCAATAAGGTCAACATCAACTTTTGCCTATCATTTAAGTCTAATCGAATGTTGACTGTTGCATCTGTTTGGAGCTGTTGTTCATAATCCTCTATATTGTTCTTTTTTATCTTGTTGTTTTTATTTTTATTCAACCAAATACGCTTTCCTACAGCAAATAAATACGTTTTCAAACTACTCTGCAAATTAGTTAATTTATCTGTCTGAATCTGCCGATATAATACAATAACACTATCTTGAAAAATATCCAACGCACTGTTTTCATCACAAGAAAAATTGTATTGCATCCACTTTACAAATTCTTTTCGATAAGTTGTGTATACCTTATCTAAGGCACCTGGTTTTCCTGATTTAATATCAGCTAACCATTGTATTTGTTCTACTTTTGTCAGCATAGTATAGTGTTCCGTTGAGTTGAAAGTGATAGCTTACTACCATTCTGTACAAGTCTATTCAAACAATTGTTCAAATATTAAACTCAAAATTCTATATGTAAATGAAACTTTACATAAAAATACAACGTTAATACGTTTAAAGGTGCCTATATCTAAATGGATAAGTGACTTTTTAAATAAACATTCATCTAATAGATGAAAAATAATTCCATAAAATTAGACTTTTTTTTGTTCAAAATATTGCTTTTATTTATAGAATATGCCATTTTTGGGTATTGTTAAATACCTAGCACT
>JAHDHV010000135.1:1929-13496 GCA_020631155.1 Bacteroidota bacterium
ATTGCTTTTATTTATAGAATATGCCATTTTTGGGTATTGTTAAATACCTAGCACTGTTTATTTGTATAAAATGCTGTTCTAAAGCATTGAATTTCATTTTTTTACTTGAAAAAAAGTGCTTTTTTGCTTTACTTGCGTAATGCAAATATAGGAACACTCAATAACCATTATCAATCTTATTTATTCATTAAATTAAATTTTAATTTGGCTAGAAACAGAAAACGTAGTAGACCTACTTACGCAGAAAAACCTAAATTCCGTATCAATGATGCTATCAGAGTACCTGAAGTGCGTCTTGTTGGAGATAATATTACCCCAGGCATCTACCCTACTCGAAAAGCTTTATCTATTGCTCGCTCTAAACAGTTAGACCTTGTAGAAATTGCTCCTACCGCAAAACCACCTGTATGTAGAATTATTGATTACAGTAAGTTTTTATATGAGAAAAAACGGAAGGAAAAAGAAATTAAGAGTAAAACAGTTAAAACGGTAGTAAAGGAAATTCGCTTTACACCAAATACTGATGATCATGATGTAGAATTTAAAGCCAAACATGCAGAAAGATTCTTATCAGAAGGGGCAAAGGTAAAGGCGTATGTACAATTTAAAGGACGTGCCATTTTATTTAAGGAGCGCGGCGAATTGCTGTTGTTAAAATTTGTACAACGATTAGAAGAATTTGGCACTTTGGAGCAAATGCCACGTTTAGAAGGCAAAAGAATGTATATTTTTCTTGCCCCTAAAAAACGCAATAAACCCAAGCCGAAGCCAAAGGCTATAGTTCCCACAGAGAAAAGAGGTAAAAGTAAATATCAGGAAAAAGAAAGGTCTGCTGTGGCTGCTGCCGAAGAAGCCCGACAAAAAAGGGAGGCCTCAAAGTTAGTTACTGATAAACCTAAACAGAATACTTCTAGGAACAATCAAAATCGCAGCCAAAGGCAATATGATAATAGAAACAGCAATCGTTCAGGCAACAGAAAACGTCCAAGCAATAGAAGTCGTTCAGATAATAGACGTAATAACAACAGTAGCAATAATAACAACAGTAGCAACAACAACAGTAGCAACAACAACAATAGCAACAGTAGCAACAGCAACAATAATACAACAAACCCTAACCCTAATACAACAAACCCTAACCTTAATACAACAAATCCCAAAGAGGTTAAGTAATAATTTTTTTTACACAAAAACAATGATACCCAACAAGCCTATTAGTGTATGGATTCATCAGTAGTAGGCTTGTTTTTTTTTGCAAAAAAGCGGCGATAAATGGCTCGGCGATAGTAAAATTGAGCATATAAACTGGGATACAACAAATAGTCCAACCATCGGAAGGGGCTGCGATAGGTAATGTCGTCTACAATAATACTTTGCTCTCCTTCTCGAATGATTCGATGGCGATGCTGCCAATAGTTTAGAAAAAACGGCAAAGTATGTCCTTCATCCACAAAATAAATTTCCTTCTCATTCCGCCCATTATCCATAATCACACTTACCCACTGCAACTTCCAGAAAAGTTTTAGATGTACCTCATCTCCTTTTTCACATCCATCAAAGCGTTCTAATTTTACAGGCATTAGAGGTGGATTTAGTGCCAAAAATAATTCGCGGTTAAACTGGCTAAACACACTGTCTATATCTTGTGCTACTTTGGTGCTAATTTTTATGTTCATTTTTTTGGGTTTTGGGGTTGTGGTTGTAGAGAAAATCCATGAATTTTCTTTACATCACTTTTTTAGTAAAAATTTTAGTTTTAACACACTAAAACGACTCATTTTCTGTTTAAGCATTTTAGCCTCACTTATCCTCATAGTTTGTTAATCTTCATCCCAACAATTTAACTAAATAAAAATGTTTTTTTTTTACTCATAGATGATAACTTTTCGCAAGAAAAACAGTCTATGAACTGTCTAAAGATCAAAACATTCATTTCAATCTATTAAACACTAAAAAATCAATTAATGAAATCTTTGAAAATCAATTTCACTTTTGTTGGTCTACTTTTATTATTGTGTGTTTTCACATTTGATTCCGCTTTTGCACAAGGCAATAGTAGAGGAAAAGCAAGAGCAAGTAAAGGTAAATTTAATCGCAGCATTTCTCCTGAAAAAATAGCTGAAAAGCAAACTAAAAGAATGGCAGAAAAGCTTGATTTGACAGCAGAACAAAAAACAAAGATACAAGCCATTAATCTTAAATACGCTGAGGATATGATGAAAGCTCGTCAATCATCAGCAGAAGGAGATAGAGATGCCAAAAGAACTGCAGTAAGAGAAATAAGAGCAACAAAACGCGAAGCTATTGCAGCAGTATTGACCGCAGAACAACGTGCAAAATACGAACAAGCTCGCTCGCCAGAAGGTAAAGCAGAAAGACGAACTAGCAAATTAGAGCGTAATTTAAATTTGGACGCAAATCAGGCTGCTAAAATTCGAGAAATCAATATCAAATATGCTAAGGATATGGCAAAACTTAGAAGTGGCAATTTGAGTAAGGAAGAGCGTAAGGCGAAGATGAAAGAAGTTTTTGAAGCGCAAGATAAAGAATTAGCAGCAGTATTAGACGCAGATCAGTTGGCAAAATATAAAGAAAAGCGAGCTAAAAAAATGGAGAAAATGGAAAGAAGAGGTGCGCGTAAAGGTAAAGGTATGAAGCGTGGTAAAAAAATGAAAAGAGAGCGTATGATGAAAAATGGCAGAGGCAACAGTAATAACTAACTATTAATGCTTGATTATCAATAAATTAAACGCTATAAAAACAGGGCGTGGCAAATTTTTTATTGTCACGCCCTATTTTTTTTGCTCGTTGGGAACCTTCCTTTAAAAAATACAGTTGGAATAGGTGTCTTTAACAATGAGCTTTTGACTAACTATGTTTAAGTGGTGACATCCTTTTGTGGTGGACACCACTTTTTTTTGCAAAAAAAAATCATCTCCTGTCTATTGTCACAAAGCCGCCGCCAATTTACAGCCCTGTTCAATCGCTCGTTTGGCATCCAATTGAGCAGCTTTTTCAGCCCCACCAATCAAATGTACATTCGCGCCTGCTTCTTTTAATGGCTCCAACAAACTGCGAAGCGGTACTTGACCAGCACAAATCACTACATTATCCACCTCCAACAATTCTGCTTTGTCATCAATGCTGATGTGTAGACCTGCATCGTCAATTTTTTGATAGCTCACACCACCCATCATTTTCACTCGTTTTTTGCGAAGGCTAGAGCGATGAATCCAGCCCGTTGTTTTGCCTAATTTTCCGCCTAATTTGCCCTTAGAACGCTGTAGCAAATAAATTTCTCGCGGCGACTCCTCTTGCACAACTTCCATCAAACCGCCCCGATGTTCGTACTTCATATCCACGCCCCATTCCTGCATAAATTGCGACACATTCAAACTCGAAGCCTCCGCATGTTCGGCATCGTGACTAAGATATTCCGCCACATCAAAACCGATGCCTCCAGCTCCGATAATGGCGACCCGTTTGCCGACAGGCTTTTCATGAAATAGCACATCTACATACGACAATACTTTTGGATGATCAATGCCTGTCAAGCGAATTTGTCGAGGCAATACGCCCGTTGCCAATATAATTTCGTCAAAATTTTGGGCTAGTAAATCCTCTGTTTTTACCAAAGTATTCAATTGTAAATCAACGCCAGTGAGTTCGATTTGTCGTTGGAAATAGCGTAGGGTTTCGTAAAATTCTTCCTTACCCGGAATACGTTTGGCCATATTAAATTGACCGCCAATTTTATCGCTCGCCTCATACAAAGTCACCGAATGACCGCGCTCGGCCGCAATGGTCGCTGCTGCTAATCCTGCTGGGCCAGCCCCTACAACGGCAATTTTCTTTGGGTTTTTAGTGGGCAAATAATTTAATTCCGTTTCATAACAAGCGCGCGGATTCACCAGACAAGTTGCTCTTTCATTTTCAAAAATATGATCCAAACACGCCTGATTACAGCCAATACAGGTATTAATTTCATCGGCTTTGCCTTCCATCGCTTTTTGCACAAAAAAGGAATCTGCCAAAAACGGGCGCGCCATAGAGACCATATCAGCATCGCCATTTGCCAGTACACGCTCCGCCACATCGGGCATATTGATGCGGTTAGAAGTGATTAGGGGAACGCTCACCTCGCCTTTGAGTCGAGCCGTTACCCATGTAAAAGCAGCCCTCGGCACCATTGTAGCGATGGTCGGAATACGCGCCTCATGCCAGCCAATCCCTGTATTGATAATCGTTGCGCCAGCCTCCTCAATGCGTTTGGCAAGCTGTACAATTTCCTCCCAACTGCTGCCCCCTTTCACCAAATCCAGCATAGACAAACGGTAAATAATGATAAACTTTTTGCCTACGCGCTCGCGTGTTCGGCGCACAATTTCAATCGGTAAACGAATGCGATTTTCATACTCCCCACCCCAACGGTCGCTGCGATTATTGGTATGTGTGGCAATAAATTGGTTGATCAAATAGCCTTCTGAACCCATGATTTCCACGCCGTCATAACCTGCGAGCATCGCCATTGTTGCGGCGTTCACAAAATCGTCAATGGTATTCTCCACGCTTTTATCGGACAGCACCCAGGGTTTGAAGGGTGTAATCGGCGACTTAAATTTAGAAGGGGCTACCAAAAAAGGATGGTAACCATAGCGTCCTGCATGGAGGATTTGCATACAAATTTTGCCCCCCTCCGCATGAACCGCTTTGGTAATAGTACGATGCTTTTTCGCTTCCTTTTCATTGGTCATTTTGGCAGCAAAGGGCTTTAACCAACCTGCGCGATTTGGTGCGATTCCCCCTGTTACAATTAATCCGACTTGCCCTTTGGCGCGCTCTGCATAAAAAGCAGCCATTTTTTCAAAGGCTTTTTTCCCTTCCTCTAGCCCTGTATGCATAGACCCCATCAACACTCGATTTTTGAGGGTTGTAAAGCCTAAGTCTAAGGGTTTCAGTAAATTAGGGTAGTTGGTATTGCTCATATTAGATTGAAATTTTTTTGGATTTTTGGATATTTGGACTTTTAGATGTTTGGATTTTTGGCTGTTTAGCCTTTTGGCTTTAATACAACATTGGAGGCAAAGATACAGTTTTGTTGGGAAAGAAATATATGTGAGAACTGGTAATGAATATTCTTGTTTTTCGCTGATTTTAAAATGAGAAAACAAAAACCAACAACACTTATTTACTAATACATAATTCAATAATTAACAAACATTTACGCTTCCATAGGGTGCGACCCCGCTGGGGTCGTATAACTAGCTCATCCTATCTAGCTAACATACTTTGACCGCTCTGCGGTCACTAGATGAGCAAATGACCCTAGCAGGGTCAAAGTATGTTAGAAAAAAGTGAAATGCTCTCCTTTGACCCCAACGGGGTCACACCTTTTAAGGCTGAAATCAATCTCACAAAAAATTGATAAAAAGATATTTACATAATAAAAAAACAAGCATTTCTAAATCAAAACAAAAATATTTTCTTTAACTTAAATTTAAGTTTTTAAGATCATTTTCACCACCTACCTATCATCAAAATCAAATTGTTCGTTGATATCTTTGGTGAGTTTGGCAAGGGGGCGGTGTGCAAGTTGTTCGTCTGTGATGAAATTGGAAAAAATAAGGCTGACCACATCTTCACGATTCTTAAAAATACTACCTTCGTATTGCTGAAATAATTCGTCAATATAAGATTCGTTGTATACAAAATGCTGTTGAATTTGCTGTAAAACAATGTCTTTGTTGTGCTTATAAATTTTATCCAATTTCAAAATACAACTATCATGAATAATTGCCCTGCCCTCTTTACTTTTTTTATCCTTCACTTCTAATGTTAAATCAAATCCCTTTGTATTATAATAAAAGGTCGCATCTTTGAGCTTTACCTTAAATTTGGCATTTTTATTAAAGTCAAAACGCTTATCATAGGGATTAATAGCTAGTTTCTTGTCTCTTTTTGCTTGATTACAGGCTTTGCAGGAAGGAATTAAATTGTAAAAAGAAAGTGCCAAAAAAGGGTATTTACTTGTTGGATAAAAATGATCCAATTCCGATAAAATACGCCCTTCTTCGTCTACATTATGAATGTAATTTCGATTGCAATAAGGACAAATACTAATGCCTAAATTTTCAATTAAACGATTAGCAGTATAGGCTTGTTTTGTACCTTCTTTTTTTAAAAAGAACTTTAAGCTCGTATACCAATTTAAATGTTTATAGTATCCCTTAAAACAAGTAAAATCCGTACTCTCTTTAATTTTTAATCCATCCCATTTTTTAGCTAAAATCTCTAATTTTTCGGGTTTAGCTTTTACAATACTTTCAAAACTTTCTTTCTCAAAGTATCTTCCAATTTTTTCATCAAATTTAGCAATAGTGTATCCTCTCTTATCTCTATTCAAGTAATTTGCAATAGCAGTATAGTGTTCCTCTGCGAGTTTAGGTAAGTTTGGGTGTTCTATTCTAAGCATTGTTGTTATTTTTTAATTGGTCTTCTAGGGCTTTAATTCGCTTTTTTAGTTCTTCTACATCTTCCTGTGTAGTCGTTATACTTTTATTTGTTGCAACTATACGTTTATTATTCAACATTTTTTGAAACTGTCTTTTTAAAATAGGTTCGCCAATAATATCAATGTATTTTTGAGCATCTTCCTTATTTTTAATGGTATCACTGGTTTTACCAGTATCTAAAAACTCAATTAAATTTTTGATTTTTTGCTCGGCAAAACTACCTGTTAATCCATTTTCCATAAAAAAAGCATCAGAAAACAGGCTGTGAATATTGGCACCAAATGTTTGTTTTTTGTCTACTCCCTTCACTACTTTACATAGTCCTTTTTCATCTTTATCCAAAAAAATAATGTGATCCTTTGGCAAGTCTGATACTAAAAAAGGAGAGTGAGAGGTTAGAATTAAGTGAATTCTAGAATGAGACCAAGTATATGTCCCAAAAAATATATTAACAAAATCATATAAAAAGTTTTTTTGCCATTTAGGGTGAAGATACAAATTTCCCTCATCAATAATAATAATTTTATTTGAAACAGGTGATTTTTCCCTATGCCTATCATAGAGTGATCTTAATCTAGAGAAGATATTTAACAAAGCAAATTGTCCAGAACTGAGGTTATTCCATTTAAATTCAAAAAAACGAAACCTAACAAAAATCTCCCTACAACCATCTAAAAAATAATATATTAATTTCTGTGTCTCTGATGTAAAAAGTAAAAAGACATTTCCATTTTTTTCCTGAAGAAACTCTTCTTCTTGTAGTTTTTCAAAACGACCAAATGTACTTTCTATTGTACTTACTAGAGGCCAAGAAAATTTATGCTCAATAGTACTTTCTGTTGGTTGTGGCCAAGGGTTATTTTTTTTTATTTGATTAAAAAAACTTTTTACTAATTCTATTGAGTTTTTTCCAGAAAGAGTTAGTTTTTTAAAATCACTCTTTTTTCGTTTATAGGTTAACAAAACTCTTATTTTAATAAAATAAAAAAAACAAGCGGAGTATAGTTTTATTTTCAATACTTTAATTAAATCACTTTCCTTTTCTAAATCTAATGATATTCTCTCGTCTATCTCTTTAAATATTTTCCATACATTCTTCATTTTATATTCCAGAGTTTCTATTTCGGTCTTAGTTAAAATTTCTCTGTAATCTTGGTATTTGGTAGATAAAATGATTTTATCAGGAATTACAAAAGGTATTAAGCTTTCATTATCTTCTTGTGTAAATAATTCCTGATAATTTGCAAAAAAGTTAAATTGCCTAATGAATTCAGATGTATAAAATACGTGTATATCTGATATTTCAAAGTCATTATCTTCATGTTGATTAGGTCTAGATTTAACTCTACTTTCCTTAAATTTTATAGAGTCATCTCTTACTAAAAAATTTGTAGATATATTAAATAAGCTTTTTCCTTCTTTTTCGTTTCTTAGATCAAATACATTTGAAAAAAAGATCAAAGAATAAGGTACTCTTTGGGGTCTCCCTTTTTCTACCTGAGAATCAGCTCTAGTCTCTACAATATTATTTACATATTCATATTTTTTTATTTCTACACTTAATTTTGTGCTTATTTCTAAATCTAAACTATTATGATAGAATAACTCAAAGACCTCATTTTCAGTCTTTAAAATAACAATGGCAGGTCCAGTTTCTATAGTATCACTATGACAAAGATTTTCTTTAATCCAATCCAACAAATTACTTTTCCCAACACCATTTTTTCCTATTAAGGCTGTCACATTAACAATATTTGAAGGAAAATATTTTTGAATATAGTTAGGATTCTTAGAAAAGAAGAGTGTTTTTTTAGGCTTGCTATCCAACAATTTAAATTGATATTGACTACTAAAATTAAATCCTTGTTTTTCTATATTTCTATATTTTTCAATCCAAAGGTAGAGTAGTTCCATAGGGTTCTATTTCGTTTTTTTTAAAGCAACAAGATAGTTATTTATTTTAAAAAAATGGGGGCGGTTGGTTAAAATTGTTGCGTTGTTGAATAAATCAAAACTTATCTCCTATCTCCCGTCTCAAATCTCTCGTCTCCCATCTCACAAAAGCACTTTCTGCATTGTTTTTTTTTGCTATCTTTGTAAGGAATTCTAAAATAGTCAATTGAACGAATAAATTATGCTTAAAACGGCTGAATTACAATCAAAAATTACCAACATTTACAATCATTTGTATGCTAATGCGGACACTCGAACACCACATGGCATTGCTACAGAGGTAGGAAAAATTTTACATACGGCTTCATTTATGGAGCAAAATCGCAGCGTACACAGACCAGCATTTGAATTTACGCCAAAACAAATTAAAGCACATTTAAACGGGCAAGCAAATCAACTCGCTCAAGAAGTCAGAATACAATTTCAAAAAATGAACGATAAATGGGGGTTTTACGATGCGTCTATCACTCTAAATGATTTTGATTTGGCCTACACCTGTTGTCAATTAAGTGGTATTTTGGTTTCGGATAAGGAAAAAGATGTTTTTGGTGATGCTGTTGAAATATTTAGGGGACAATGGGCGAAACAAGTTGGTGGGCAGTTTTTTACAGATAGTTTAGTCACTAAATTAGCCATGCAATTATTAGATTTCCAAGCCGAAAAAGGAGATGATTTAGTAGATATTTGCGCTGGAACAGGTGGTTTTTTACTCGCAGGCTTGAACCACATTAGACAACAGTTAGAACAAAAATACTCAGGTGAAGAATTAGAAAAAAACTTGGTTACTTTAGCCAAAAAAAGCTTGAAAGGCCAAGAAGTGGACAAAGAAGTGTGTCAAGTTGCCAATGCGACTTTGATTTCAAGGCTAGGAAAAGCGAAGGATAATTTTGTGCAAAATGGGGATAGCTTACTCCTCAACGAAGAAGGAAAAATAAAATTTAACAGTCATTTATGTGTCGCTTCCAACCCACCATTTGGAACAAAAATAACCGTTAAAGACCATAGAATTTTAGAAAAATTTGATTTGGCTAAAGTTAGTTCTAGGGCGAATACCTTTTTTCCCATCCACAAATTGGCGAAACGCGCTCCCGATATTTTATTTGTCGAGCAAAATGTAAAACTGCTGCAACCCGATAAAGGCAGGTTGTCCATTGTGTTGCCCTACCAAATTTTATCGGGTCCGCAAACCTTATTTGTTCGCAATTGGCTGTTAAAAAATACCATTATTCAGTCCGTTATTGATCTGCCTGCCGAAACTTTTCAGCCTCATACGGGTACTAAAACTTGTTTGCTTACCTTAAAAAGACGAAAACAGCCCTTAGAAGATGTGTCTGCCATTGAAGACTACCCCATTTTTATGTCTATCCCCAAGTGGATCGGTCACGATAGGCGAGGCAAAGCCGTTTACAAAAAAACCATTGATGGAAAAAATACGAATGAAATTTTAACAGATTTTCCAGAATTATCTGCTGCCTATGAAGCCTACAAAACAGGCAAAGCTTTTGACCATATTCACAAACAAAGCTTTACCATATCTTCCAAAGCGATTTGCAATGCTGAGTTATTGCAGTTAAATGCACAATATCACAAACCGAGCAAATTTAATGTGGCTGCTGTAGATAATGAGGATTGGGCATTTGTGGAACTTAACAAATTAGCAAAAAAAATCTTCTATCCAGGGCGATTTAAACGAAATTATGTGGAGTATTCGGAAAATGCCATTCCCTTTTTTGGAGGCTCGGATATTTTGCAATTGTGGTCGTGGACTGGTAAATGGATTGCCGATTCGCAC
The DNA here is from genome assembly GCA_020631155.1 of Bacteroidota bacterium. Classification (GTDB taxonomy): domain Bacteria; phylum Bacteroidota; class Bacteroidia; order Chitinophagales; family UBA2359; genus JAHDHV01. The sequence continues at coordinate 12,187 of JAHDHV010000135.1, forward strand.
CCAAAAATCAACGAATTAGCCGTCAAAAAGGATTGGGTTATCATCACTAGAAGTGGTTCAACGGGCATCGTTTCCATTGTTCCAGAAGCATGGGATGGCTTTGCTATGTCGGAGCACATCATCAGAATTGTTCCAGATGAGGAAAAATTATCGCCTTACTATTTGTTGGGATTTTTAAGGTCGGAATATTGCCAAGAAATCATTGCAAAAGGTGTTTTTGGGTCTGTCATTGATGAAATTGATCCAAATTTTATTGGAAAAATTAAAGTTCCCATTCCAAAATCAAAACAGTTACTTCAACAAATTATTCGGGATATTGAAGAAGCAGAAGAAGCTAGAAATCAAGCGATTGTAGGTACAAAAAAAGCTATTAGACAGCTCAATAACCGCTTTTCAAACGCTTTTACTTCTTAGTTTTTTTATTCTTTGCTTTATGTTTCTTAACAATTTTATCCATCAGGACTATTAACTCATCAAGTGTCAAATTTCCTTGAAGTTGATTACTTCGATGTAACATTAAAAAAGCATTTTTTGGTTCATGCTTCCCTCCTCTATCTAAAGGATATATATGTCCTGACTGAATTGTTCTTGCATTTTCCATTATGGTTTTTAAAGAAATTGGCACTAATTGAATTGGGTCAAGGTAATTTCCAGCCTCAACTTTATGTTCAATTAGCCAATCAAAACATTCTTGAATGGAGTTATTAGGCAAATTAGGTGCATCTTCCATACTAAGAAGTTGGAGATAATACTTGATTTCAACCAAAGTTGCAGTTACTTCATCAGCATAAAATTTGTGATCAGGCTCAAGTAACCAACGTTTAATTCGGTTTCCATCCTTGCCATCTTGAGGCAAACCGGGAACTCTACTTGATGTTGACTTCCAAGGTGGAGAACGCCTTCCTGCATCCCGTAATTTTGTTGCTATTTTCTGTATTGCCTTTTTATCATAACCACATTCAATGCACAACTCTCGGAAAAATGCAATCATATCTCTAATCAAAATCCTTACATCATCCTCACTGATTTTATACTTATATTTAGCTTTCTCTTTTATTCGAGAAATGAGTCTACTTATTTTTTCCATATTTTTTTACCTAAAAAAGCAAAGGTAATTTTTTTAGTTTATATTTTTCTTTTTTGTAAAAAATGAACCACCAATAATCAAAAATACCCAAAATGTATTTTCCTGCTCATTTTTAATACTTTAGCATAAAATTGAGCACCATTAAATAGTACTTGGCACTTAAAAAGCCCAAAGTCCCCTCCTATTCAAACAAAATATCCATTGTTAAATCATTGTTGACCAT
>JAHDHV010000647.1 GCA_020631155.1 Bacteroidota bacterium
CTTTCATAGTAAAGTGTATTTCGCTTTTCCCTAAATTTCTGACACACTCAAATCAAGTGGTCTATTAGCTTCCAAAAACGAATCACGAATCTACTAATCACGAATCCACGAACTGCTGAAATAACTACAAACTGTTAAGTACGGTATTTAAAACATACCAGTTAAACGATATTTTAAGTATTAATAATTATCTCACATCCAACTTCTTAAAATACACTTTTTTAACGATGTCTGACGATACAGTAAAGCCCTTAATCATTCTTGTTTTATGTCTGTTAAATTGAAGGTGTTTTAAAGCTTCTGTGCTGCCTAAAAATCTGTCTTTTTGGAAAGCATTTAGGGCAATGTTTTTTGATTTGGGTCTTTTGGCGGTTAATGCCCCATCTTCTACCACCAATTCAAACATTGTATTTAATTCTTGACAGTAATAAAGACCTTCAAATTGGCTCAACTGTTTGGCGGAGTAATCCACTTTTTGATATTTTTCATATACATAACTTTCTTCGCCAACTTTGAGGGTTAGCATTTTTTTGTCCTTCACGGTTTCTAGTTGGGCAGTTATATACTGGTGTGGCTCAAGCATATGTAAGGTATTGCTAGAAATCGGAACGAGCGCGCTTTCTGTATCGTAATTGGGGCGAATATAGCGAAGGGTATCGTTTTTGACGGCGATTAGTCTTTGTGTGTAGGTCGTATTGTCGAAGTAGTTGCCTACAAATGCGTTGATTTCTTTTTCGGATAATTTAATGTAAGAGGGTTTTGTATTGGAAACCGTGTTTGTTTTTTCCTCTTCCTGAAACTTGTCTTTCAAAAGGATTTCCGCGATGCCCATTCCTAAAAAACCATTGTAGGTCATCCCTGTATTGCTAAATACGGCGATGGTCAAATTGTATGCTGGAAAGCGAAAAACAGAGGAGGCATAACCACCTAGCGCGCCATAATCCCATATTTTATTAATGCCCTTTTCTAAATGCATAAACTGCTGTCCATAAGTCATTTTCCCATTATAATTGCCTGCTTCCGTTCCATTACTCAGCTTCATCACCGCATCCAATTGTTGCATCATTTTTTTAGACCCAACCCTAGGATTTTGAATATTCTTATACCATTTCATCATGTCCGACATAGAGGTAACATAGGCAGCAGCCCCCGCAGCATTGTGATTGACAGTGCGAGTAACAAACTGCTCCTCTATTTTTGTATGAGCCTCTGCCGTTTGCGAAATTGCTGTTTTGTCATCTATAAAAAAGGAATTGTTCATGCTCAAAGGCTTAAATACCTGCTGCTGCATATAGTCATTCAACGTTTGTCCAGTGATATTTTGAATGATTTGCGCTAAAAGTGCTGCCCCTGTTCCTTTGAATACGTATTTTTGACCAGATGTATGGTTTAATTCCCAATGTTGCTTTAAAATATCATAGGACTCTTTACTGCTAAAATTATCTGCTGCCCCATAGCCCGCCAATTCCTTTAAAGACCAATAGGAGGGTAAGCCGCTAGAATGAGTTAAAAGGTGTTGGATAGTTATTTGCTGTTCTCTTTTGGGAAAATCGGGGAGGTGTTTACAGATGTCATCATTCAGAGAAAGTTGCTTATTTTCGGCTAATAATAAGATGGCAAATGCGGTAAAATGCTGCGCCATTCCGCCAAGTCGAAAAGTTGAATTGGGGGTAATGGCAGAATTACAAGCTAATTTTTCCTGTCCAAATCCCTTTAGGTAAATGGGCGTATTTCCCGATAAAACCCCTACAGATACACCGGGGGAATCATCTTTATTCCACGCTTTAAATAGGGCATCTATCTCTTGCTCTTGCCCTGTTTTCAATTGAATTTGTTGTGCTTTTACACTTGTTACACTCTGCATTAAAAGCAAGATGATGGTTAATAATTGCATCAAATTTTTCATGTCCTTTTGTTTTTAGTGAGAAAAAATAAGCTCTAATAACTTGTATTTCTTTTTAGCAAAAATAAAGACATAAAAAGTATAAATCAATGAAAATCAGGTCAAAAAGGTAGTGAATTATAATTCTGGACGAATTGAATCTATGTTTCAGAGCAGATATTGATTAGTTAGTGGATTCGTGGATTCGTGGATTCGTGGATTCGTGGATTCGTGGATTCGTGG
>JAHDHV010000136.1 GCA_020631155.1 Bacteroidota bacterium
AAATCCACTTCCAACAATCACAAAATCAAAGGACTCCATAAGGGTTTGTTTTTTTTTATTTTTCGGAGACGTAGCATGCTATGTCTCTACAGCTTTTTGGCTATTATAAATAAAATTATTAAGTACCTAGACAAAATTAATCTTACAATAGAAAAAGATTAAACTGCTCATTTTTAATACTTTAGCACAAAACCAGGGCACAATTAAATAGTGCTTGGCACTTACGCATTAAAAACTTTCCAACCTTACAACTTTCCAATCCCAAAACTACTGCCTCTACACCCTCTCCAAAATAGTTGCATAACCTTGTCCTACGCCGACACACATCGTTACTAGGGCGTACTGTTTTTGCTGTAATTGTAATTCGAGGGCGGCGGTATGCAAAATGCGTGTGCCTGAAACACCTAACGGATGCCCGATTGCAATGGCTCCACCATTTGGGTTGATGCGCGGATCGTCATCGGCTAAACCGAATTGTCGGGTGCAGGCTAGACTTTGTGCTGCAAATGCTTCGTTGAGTTCGATAATCCCGATGTCGTCAAGGGTGAGGCCTGCTTTTTTTAGGGCTTTTTGCGAAGCAGGTACAGGACCAATGCCCATAATGCGCGGCTCTACACCAACAACTGCCGAACTCACTATCCGAGCTAAGGGTTTTAGATCATACTGTTTGACCGCCTCCTCAGAAGCCACAATAACCGCCGCCGCACCATCGTTTAAACCCGAAGCATTGCCTGCGGTGACCGTACCACCGTTTTCTGCTTTTTTAAAGGCTGTTCGCAATTTTCCTAGCACTTCCAAAGTAGTCGTAGAGCGAATAAATTCATCAGTATCAAACACTAAATCAGGGGCTTTTCGCTGTGGAATGTTTACAGCTACAATTTCTTTTGCCAAACGTCCTGAATCCCTTGCTTTGGTGGCTTTCATTTGTGAATGATAGGCAAAACGGTCTTGATCGCTGCGGTTGATGTTAAAGTTTTCGGCGAGATTTTCGGCGGTTGTGCCCATACCGTCAGTGCCGTAGAGGGCGTGTAATTTGGGGTTGACAAATCGCCATCCGAAGCTGCTATCGTGCATTTGGGCATCGCGGCCGAAGGCTTTGGAGACTTTAGAAATGACAAAAGGACCGCGCGTCATATGCTCTACGCCACCTGCCAAAAATAGGTCGCCATCTCCTGCTTTGATGGCGCGATTCGCATGGATGACTGCCGACATGCCTGAAGAACATAAGCGGTTGATGGTTTCGCCCGGTACAGAGTAAGGTAAGCCTGCCAATAATAGACACATTCGCGCGACATTGCGGTTGTCCTCGCCTGCTTGATTGGCGCAACCCATGATTACATCGTCATAGGCAGCTAAGGGGATGTTCACTTGTTTTTCGGTGACGGCTTTCAATACCATTGCCCCCAAATCATCGGTGCGAATGGTGGAGAGTGTGCCTCCAAACTTGCCAAATGGCGTTCTGATACCATCTATAATATATGCTGCTTTGCTCATTTTTGTTGGTTGGTTTATGGGAATGATTGCCTTTTGATGGGCAAAGATAGGAATTAGCTTTTTGGATTTTTAGCTTTTTGGATTTTTGCCCACCTTGATATTAGCGATAATTATCATTGTTCAACAAATCCGATGAAATATAACAAAAAAAATACCTCATTCAGTTATTAATCAATAACTAAATGAGGTTTATTCTGCAAGAAAGAAAAAAAAGAAAAATAATAGTTGATACGTAAAAAAAAGTGTTTAATTAAGGAGCAGGTTTAGGAAAATATCTAGCATTTTTTTTAAAAATAAAAGTGCAAGTTAATACACCCTTCTGATAGTCACTATTCAAAGGACTGATTAGCTAGATACAAGCAGACAGTATTTTTCGATCAATACGCTTGATCATATTTTGAAGTATTTGTTTGCTTTCTGGTCCTACTTCTATAAATTGTTTTACGCCGTCTGCGACCATATTTTCCACAGACTGAGTCCACTTAACAGGAGATGTTAAATGGGCAATTAAATTCTCTCTAATTTCATCGGGGTCTTGCGTTGGCATCGCTGTAACGTTCTGATAAACAGGAATTTTTGCCTCTTTAAAGGTTGTATTCATGATAGCTTCTTCTAACGCTGCTCTTGCTGGTTCCATCAATGGCGAGTGAAAGGCTCCTGCTACGGGCAATTCGATAACGGTGCGTGCGCCTGCCTCTTTGAGCAATTGCTTTGCCGTTGCGATGCCTTCTGCAGTACCTGATATAACAAGCTGTCCTGGGCAATTGTAATTAGCTGGAACAACGACTTCTTCTATAGATTCGCAAATCTTTTCGGTAATGCTGTCGTCCAGCCCCATTACGGCGGCCATTTTAGAAGGTTGTGATACACATAACTCATGCATAGCGTTTGCGCGTGTTGCTACTAAACGCAGACCGTCTGCAAAAGTTAGTACTCGAATAGCTGCTAAAGCGGAGAACTCACCTAGCGAGTGACCCGCGACCATATCGGGGCGGAAATTTCTGGTGATGCGCGCCTTAACCACAGAATACACAAACACTGCGGGTTGTGTAACTTTGGTTTGCTTTAGCTCCTGTTTTGTACCGTGTATCATCAACTCACTTAGCTTGAAACCAAGTATATCATCTGCCATTTCTAGATACTCTCTTGCAGAGTCAGAAAGCTTACATAGTTCTTGTCCCATTCCTGGAACTTGCGAGCCTTGTCCCGGAAAAATGTATGCTCTCATAATAATCTAAATTAAAAAAGTTGATGACAATAATATAAATAAAATTATGTATTCTTAAAATATTTTATAAAAAAAACAACATAATTTTGTTGCTTTTTTCTAGCAAAAGAGTCAAAAAATCAGGCCAATTATTGCCCTGTATCATCATGCTATTTTATTTTAGAAATAAAAAAAAACAGCACATATGTAATTTTGACTTGTTAATTAATTCCTATTACAAAGAAAATCAATCTAACAAACACATTAAAAACTATTTCTTTTAGTATAAAAAGGTAGTAAGCAATTTACTACACATAGTCAAATGCCAATGATGTATTATTTGTTGTGAAGTGTTTGTGTGTGATGATTGGTGATAAAACGCTTTTAAGTACCTAGACATAAGACTTGAGCTAATAAACTCATTATTAACAGTTTATGGCGAATTCAAATGTCATTTAATTTTGTCTAGCTATTTACTAACAGCATTTTCAACATTAAGAAAGGGCATAACTTGATGAGTTATACTGTAATGAACTACAAACCGTTTTGTATACCATACTTTTATAAGCTTTTTTGTACTTATATGACATTAACGGTAATGTCTCTGCCCCAACCTTCATTAGAATTTTAGGGTTGCATTTTCAATCTATATACAAATATTATTGTATAAGCAAAGCATTTTTTCAATATATCATAAAGCTCAATAATAATAAATTACATGAATTAAAAGTAATTGAAATGCTTTAGCTTGATTAAAGGAAAATAACCCTCAAAATTACTTCTTTTTTGGTAAATGTCCAAAAAATTAGTTGAAATATTTCTGTAATATTCTGCAGTAGTGTGATTAGAAAGGAAAAATGTTGCTTATTTATTGAGACACTGCTCATTATAAGCTAATTTAATAACTGAAAAAAAGAAAAAATAGTTCATGAAATGTGTTTATTCTCCATAATATTCTACATAAATATTTTCTGTTTCACATAATTTGATACAATGTAGTGTTCCTTCTGTAATATGAGGGGCTAATTCTCGCCAAATGGCAATGGCAAAGTTTTCTGTCGAGGTCATTTGTCCTTTTAAAAAATCTACATCTACATTCAAATTCCGATGGTCAACCTTTTCGATGATCACTTTTTTTACAATATCTCTTAGCTCTTTGGCATTGATTACAAAACCCGTATCAGGATTAGGCACACCCTTCACCGTCACAAATAGCTGATAGTTATGGCCATGCCAATGTTCATTCGCACATTTGCCAAACATTTCCTCATTCTTTTCTTTTGACCAATTCGGATTATACAATTTATGAGCTGCATTAAAACAAGCTCTTCTCGTCAAGTAAATCATTTTTTGTACACTTTTATACAAAGGTACTACTTCCTAGAAAATAATCGTAGTAGAGACACAAAATCTTGTGTTTCTAGCAGTTTGGTGGATTCGTGATTCGTGGATTAGTGATTGGTGATTCGTAGATTAGTGATTGGTGATTCGTAGATTAGTGATTAGGTGTTTTTTTGATAGTAGTTCTCTTTTTAATAATTTCTAAAACAAAGACTCTAGTCATCAAAACTACCATAAACACCTAAAAATCAATAAATTAAATAAAATAAAGCAATTTTACCATTAATTAGGAGTAATATCAAACATATTCCTAATTTACCATTGTCAAGTTAAAGTATAAAAAATAATTTTCAACTTTCAACTCTCCATTTTCCATTTAATAACTACCGCTTTCTAACCCACATCTGAATTCCGTTCTTAGGGCGCAAGGTAACTAGAGGCTCCATCACAACCGTTTCATTTTCATTGGCTAAACAAAATTCGTAGCTGCGTAGAAATTGTGCTAAAATGATTTGCATTTCGTAATAGGCAAAATGATAGCCAATACACATACGCGGACCGCCGCCAAAAGGAATGTAACTATACGGAACAATATTGTCGCTGTTTTCTTTGGCAAAACGCTCTGGTTGAAATGCCTCTGGTTGTGGCCAGTATTTTTCATTGCGGTGCATTCCGTAGGTAAAAATATTGATAATTTGATCTTTAGGTAAATGGTGTTCATCAATCACATCATCTGTAATGGCTGCGCGATCAATAATCCATACAGGCGGATAAAGACGCATCGTTTCTTGTATCACCTGTTTGGTATAAGTCAATTGAGGCAAATCGGCAAAAGTTACATCTCGCTCGCCAAGCACCGTTTGTAATTCGGCTAACAATTTCTGCTGTTTATCAGGGTGTTTGGCTAATAAATACAATGCCCAAGAAAGTGCATTAGCAGAGGTTTCATGTCCTGCGGTAAACATCACCAGACTTTCATCACGCAATTGCTGATTGTCCATTTTTTCTCCCGTATCATAAGTCGAATGAAGCAACATCGTCAGCAAATCGCTGGGTGGGTCTGTTACCTTTCTGCGCGCTTCAATGATGTCAATAATTTGTTGGTCTAGCTCATCCACCAATCGTTGATAGTGTGCTACTTTTCCCGTCAATTTCCGCCACCATTCCAAATAAGGCATCCTAATTCGCTGCACCAAATAGCTTTGCAATTCTCCCATTATATATTCTACTCGCTTCAAATCTTCATCGGTAACACTGCTGCTAAATAAGGCACTTGCCACCACTTTCAGGGTCAAATTCATCATCTCCGAAGCAATGTTGACGCGCTCGCCCGTCTCTGCCAAATCTGCTATTCTGTCCCTATATATATTGGTGTGTTGCAGCATGATTTCGCTCAATTCCTCTAGTCGTTTTTTGTGGAAACTAGGCTGAATCAACCGCCTTTGTTTGAGCCAATATGCCCCTTCACTTGTTAATAATCCGTTGCCGATCACTTCTTTAACGGACTCCACAAATTTTGACTTAACATAGTTTCGGTTATTTTTTTGTAAAACATATTTGGCAATACTTGGATTAGTTGTTAAAGTTACTTTATCTATTCCCAAATACATATTGTACAATCCATCAAATTGTTGATCGTTTTCTTGTAAGGCTTGTAAAGGATTGTTAATTAAGCGGAGTTGTGCAGGAATAAGTTGCCAAGTAGCAATTGTTGGAATTTTTTTTAGGGTTTCTTGTGTGGTTTGCATAATGTGGTGAATTTGATAAAACTAAGTGCCAAGCACTAATTAATTGAGCACAATTTTGTTCTAAAGTATTGACTTTCATTGTTTTAATCAAACAAAGCGTCCTATTTAATTATTGTGTCGTACTTATTTTTGACAAAGGTAAGGCTTTTAGTACTTTTGTGGGCAATTCGTGGATTCGTGATTTGTAGATTCGTAATTCGTAATTGATAATTCGTAATTAAAATAATTAAGTGTGTCAGAAATTTTTCAACAAATAGAGCTACTAACTGGAATGAGTCGCGCAACGCAACTTAAACTGCTCGGTTCATTGATGATTCTTGCTTTAGCACTGGGTTTGTTCATACTGATTGCCTATTTGCTGAATCGCTTTAATGAAAATCGCGCGCAGAATCGTTACCTCAAAAAAGTAGTACGCTATTTTCTAGCTTTTGGTAGCCTTGCCCTATTGCTTCGCACTTGGTCTACGGTGAGTGCCTATGAGCTTATCCGTTGGATTGAAATGCTGGTGGGCATACAGCCCGAAACGCAAATCAATATATTTAACTCCCTAGCTGTCATAGGTTTTTTATGGTTTTTTAGAAAAGTATTGCTCAAATTATTTTTTCGATTTGGTAGTCAAAGCGTACAAAGCAACTACCGCAATCGCAATATGATTACTTACGGAATCACCATTTTAGCCTTGCTTTTAGTAGGACGCATTTGGTTACAGGGCTTCACTTCAATTGCCACTTATTTAGGCTTACTATCCGCAGGTTTGGCTATTGCCCTCAAAGAACCTTTGGTAAATTTGGCAGGTTGGCTATTTCTTATTTTTCGCCGTCCTTTTGAGGTAGGCGACCGCATACAAATCGGCGAGCAGGCAGGCGATGTCATTGATATTCGCATTTTCCAATTTACCCTAAACGAAATCGGCAATTGGGTGGATGCCGACCAAAGCACAGGGCGCATCATTCATGTACCAAATGCCCATGTTTTCAGCCATACACAAGCCAATTACACTAAGGGATTTAGCTATATTTGGGTAGAAATTCCTGTATTAGTCACCTTTGAAAGTGACTGGAAAAAAGCGAAATTGATTCTGGAAAATATCATCACACCCCATGCGGCGGAATTGTCTAAAAATGCCGAAAAAAAGCTACAAAAAGCGACAGGCAAATATATGTTACTGTACTCTAAATTGACCCCCAGAGTGTATACAAATGTTAAAGACAGTGGCGTTTTATTGACAATTCGCTACCTTTGCAATCCGCGCCGAAAGCGAGACAGTCAGGAACATATTTGGGAAGCAATTCTCAACCAATTCGACCAACATAAAAACATTGATTTCGCCTATCCAACCCTGCGCTATTATGATAATCGCACCGAAGGGAAAATGGCGGAGTAACTTTAATTACGAATTAGAAATTACGAATTACGAATTACCTTTATAATTGTTTATATTTAAAATGTATTTTTTTCACCAAACAGTTTATCATATTTAACAATTCATGATTGGTAATTTTTAAATTATTTATTTTTTATAAAATATTTAATCACATCTAAAAAGCCAAATAGCTAAACAGCCAAAAAGCCAAAAAGCTAAACATCTAAAAAGCCAAAAAGCTAAACATCTAAAAAGCCAAAAAGCTAAATATCTAAAAAGCTAAATATCTAAAAAGCCAAAAAGCCAAATATCTAAAAAGCCAAAAAGCCAAAAAGCCAAATATCCAAAAAGCCAAACATCTAAACATCTAAAAAGCCAAATAGCCAAAAGGCTAAAAGGCTAAAGAGCTAAAAACTGAACATGAACATCTTTAGGCAACTGAATACACTACCTATTTTTAAAAATGCCGTTATCACCATTGGCACTTATGATGGGGTGCACATTGGACATCAAAAAATCATTCAACGCATCAACAAACTAGCGCAAAGCATTGATGGGGAGAGTATTATCGTCACTTTTCACCCACACCCACGAATGATTGTCAACGATAATTATCGAATTCAACTGCTTTCACCTTTAGAAGAAAAATTTGAATTGCTAGAAGAATATGGCGTGGATAATGTGGTCGTTGTTCCCTTTACTCGCAGCTTTTCGCAGCAAACGCCAGAGCAATATGTGAGCGATTTTTTAGTCAATCATTTTAAGCCTAAAAAAATTGTTATTGGTTACAATCATCGCTTTGGCAAAAACCGAGCAGGCGATTTAAACCTCCTCAAAGAAATGGGAAAAACGCTTGATTTTGAGGTAGAGGAAATTCCTAAACAAGAGGTAGACGACTTAGGCGTGAGTTCTACTAAAATACGTAATGCCTTGAAAGAGGGACGAGTAGCTACCGCCAAAACACTTTTAGGACATAGCTATTTTGTGCGCGGTATTGTGGTAAAAGGCAATCAATTGGGGCAAAAAATTGGCTTTCCGACCGCTAATATCTCGGTAGAAGACCCTAACAAACTGATTCCTGATAATGGGGTGTATGCAGTTGGGGTAAAATTGCGAGGCAAAACTTATCAAGGGATGTTAAACATTGGCTTACGTCCAACGGTGCAGCAGAGCAAGGGGAAAACGATTGAGGTCAATATTTTCAATTTCAATCACAATATTTACGGAGAACAAATACAAATTGACTTTATTCAACGCATTCGTTCCGAACAAAAATTCGCCAACCTCAACGCACTGATTGAACAATTGCAAAAAGATAAACAAACAGTTTTGGGGATTCTGGCGAGATGTAAGATTTAAGACATAAGATGTAAGACTTCTAACAATTAATAATTAAAATAATTCGTAATTTCTAACTTCTAATTTCTGATTGCTAACCTCTAATTTCTAACTTCATGACTTTTACCCTTCAACATACTGACCCGAATAGCAAAGCGAGAGCTGGACGCATTGAAACGGCGCATGGCAGCATTGAAACACCTATTTTTATGCCTGTGGGCACCTTGGCTACAGTAAAGGGTGTACATCAACATGAATTAGAAAATGACATTGCAGCGCAAATTATCTTGGCAAATACCTATCATTTGTACCTTAGACCTAGTTTAGCTGTATTGAGTGCAGCAGGCGGTATTCACTCCTTTAATAAATGGCAAAAACCCGTATTGACCGATAGCGGCGGCTATCAAGTTTATTCCCTTGCCCATAGACGCAAAATTACCGAAGAAGGCGTAAAATTCCAATCACATATTGACGGTTCTCGCCATTTATTTACCCCTGAAAATGTGATGGATATTCAAAGAAAAATCGGTGCGGACATCATCATGGCTTTTGACGAATGTACTCCTTATCCTTGCGACTATAAATACGCCAAAAATTCGCTTGGACTTACCCACCGATGGCTAAAACGCTGCTGCGACCGCTTTGATAGTACGCCTCCGTTATACGGTTATGATCAGACGCTTTTCCCGATTGTGCAGGGCAGTGTGTACAAAGATTTGCGGCGCGAATCGGCGGAAACCATCGCTAGTTTTGAGCGCGAAGGCAATGCCATAGGCGGCTTATCGGTAGGCGAACCTGCCGAAGATATGTACGAAATGACGGATTTGGTATGCGATATTTTGCCCAAAGACAAACCACGCTACCTAATGGGTGTCGGTACGCCTGTCAATATTTTGGAAAACATTGCCCTGGGCGTTGATATGTTTGACTGCGTGATGCCGACTCGCAACGCTCGACATGGGATGTTGTTTACCAGCGAAGGGATTATACATATTAAAAATGAAAAGTGGAAAACCGATTTCTCCCCCATTGACGCGAATAGCCCTGCCCCAACCAGTCGTTTACACAGTAAAGCCTACCTTCGACATTTATTTGCTGCCAAAGAGCTTTTAGCAGGGCAAATTGCCAGTATCCATAACCTTAGTTTTTATTTATGGCTGGTAAAAGAAGCTAGAAAACATATTATTAATGGCGATTTTTATGATTGGAAAAATGGGATGGTTAAGAAAGTTGGGGGGAAGGTTTGAATCTAGTAAAATATTTTGAAAAAAAATACAAATGGTTTGAGGATTTGGGGATTTAGTGCTATATTTGGAGAACTTTGAAAATAACTACAGCTAAGTGCCAAGCACTAATTAATTGTGCACAATTTTGTTCTAAAGTATTGACTTTCAATGCTTTAATCAAACAAAGAATCCTGTTTAATTATTATGTAGTACTTAGTCTACTGAAAAACCCCAATAATGCATCCATTTGAAAAAATTTTAGAAGTATCAGAGGAAGAAATTGCGCTCCGTTTATTCGGTTTTGAAAATATCAGTTGGCTAGATTTCTGGCTAAATCCAAGAAGATTAAGAGGTAGTGATTTTTTGATGCGTTGGTCACAAGGAGTATGGAGTGAAAAACGATTAATCAAAGCGATTAATCAAACAAATAAGTATTTTGCCTCTGCTTATGGACCAAGCTCAACAGCACCAACAGATGATGTCAGAGCTTTTGAATTGTACTTTGAACGCTTAGAAGCAGCAGGTTTAGGCAAAATGAAACGTCCCGATTTGTTAATTTATAAAAAAGAAGATAAAAAAAAAGCTTTAAAAATAATTAAAAATTTGGGTGGTGAAGATGAACTGCCATTTATCAAAGAAAGTGAACTTTCCGAATTACTTGATCTAGCTGTTTGTGCTATTGAGTGTGAAAATAGTCTTTGGATTGCAGAAAAAATGCCTGCTTATGGGGAGCAATTAAGACCCATGAGAAGATTAGGCGGAAAACTAGGATTGCCTAAAAGTGCAGTTTTACCTACTGTGATTTTGAAGGAAGAAGATAGAGAGCGTCTCTTTAAATGGGAAGCTGAAAATCAAATACACATTCATATTTGGCATGTTTTTTTTGACAAAGCTTATGGTTTGGCTTTAAGAGAAGGCCAAAGGCTTATTGATGAAGGTTTGATTCATCCTCATGAACAAGTTTTTCAAGCTCCGGGTGGCTCTACTACAAGAAAAGCCATATATAAATTTTACTATCATTATGCCTATAATTTAGGAGTCGCTTTAGAAAAACCCACCTTAGAACCAAAATATATTGAAGATAAAAATGGCCATATTTTACCCTATGTAAATTTTGTTGGCGGAAAATTGAAAATCGCTGATGAAGCCATTCATGTTTTAGATAAAACCACTAATGATAGACCTTAAAAAACATCAAAATCTTCCAAATAACTGGGAAGAAAGAGAATTACTAAGAGAAAAGGGACAATTTTGGACACCAACTTGGGTTGCTGATGCTATGCTTGCGTATGTATTGAAATCTAAACCCAAAATGATTCTAGACCCTGCTATTGGTGAAGGTGCATTTTACGAAGCGTATTTAAAGCAAAAAAATGGCGAATCCATCTCTTTTGTTGGTAGAGATATAGACCCTGAAATTTTAAATACATCAATTTATTTAGAAAATAAAATAGATTTATCTATTAATATAAAAGATTTCTTAAAATTTCCGCCTACCCAAAAATTCAAAGCCATTGTTGGCAATCCGCCATATATTCGTCATCATAGATTAGATAAAGTAACTAAGGAATATTTAAAAAAGCTTTGCCAAGAAATAACAGGTTTTACCATTGATGGTAGAGCAGGTTACCACATATATTTTCTGCTTCAAGCCTTACATTCTCTTGATGATACAGGTAGATTAGCATTTATTATGCCTGCCGACACTTGCGAGGGAAAATTTGCTACTAAACTGTGGAATTGGATTACCAAAAACTATTGTTTAGAATGTGTTTGCACTTTCAAAGAAGAAGCAACACCATTCCCTAATGTAGATACCAATGCACTTGTCTTTTTTATCAGAAAAGGAAAACCTAACAAAACAATTCAATGGGTTGAAGTTACTAAGGCATACACTGATTGTTTATTGAAATTTGTTAAAACAGATTTTGAACAAAAAGAATGGGATAACTTAAAAATAACACAAAGAGATTTGACAGAAGCTTTGGAAACGGGACTTTCGCGCCCCCAAACAATCAATAAATCCAAATATTGTCTTTCCGATTTTGCAAGTGTTATGAGAGGCATCGCAACTGGAGCAAACCATTTCTTTTTCCTAACCAAAGAACAAGTAGATGCTTTGCAAATACCTGAACAGTATCTAAAAAGAGCTGTTGGAAGAACAAGAGATGTTAAAGGTGATGCAATAACAAACACCATATTGGAAGCACTAAACGAAGGTAAGCGTCCTACTTATTTACTAAGCATTGGCAAAGAAAAATCAACGGTCTTGCCCCAAAGTTTACAAGAATATCTACAGGAGGGCGAAGGGCAAGGTTTACCCCAAAAATCCTTAATTCGGCAAAGAAACCCTTGGTACAAAATGGAACAAAGAGTAGTCCCCCCCTTATTATTTGCCTATTTAGGTAGAAGAAATACGCGCTTTATCAAAAACGAAGCACAAGTCCTACCCTTAACAGGCTTTTTATGCGTTTACCCACATAAAAAAGAAGCCACACACATCAACAAATTATGGAAAATGCTCAACCATCAAGATACCATCCAAAATCTACGATTAGTAGGTAAATCTTATGGTTCGGGAGCTATCAAGGTAGAGCCTTCTGGACTAAAAAAGCTGCCCATCCCTGAACATTTAGTAGAACAATTTCAACTAGAAATTACCCCTCAAACTGTCAATGGTCAATTAAAGTTGTTTTAAAGGACCAGCCGACTACATAGCAAAGCCTACCTTCGACATTTATTTGCTGCCAAAGAGCTTTTAGCGGGGCAAATTGCCAGCATCCATAACCTTAGTTTTTATTTATGGCTGGTAAAAGAAGCGAGAAAACATATTATTAATGGCGATTTTTATGATTGGAAAAATGGGATGGTTAAGAAAGTTGGGGGGAAGGTTTGAGGTTTTGGGAAAAAAGTGTCATCAATGTAGCGAATTTGCTTCGCTTTTCCTTTCTGAGTCTTTAAGTTTAAATTTAATATAACTATACTTTTCTTTACTTGAAACCATTTTTCTAATTACTCTTTTACCCTTGTTATTTCGATATTCAATCTTAGCACTGTTACTTCCCCTTGTACCTTTACTTGTGGCGTACATTGCCAAAATATTTTCTTGATTAGGTATCAACTTTAACACAATATCTTTTTTCATTTTAGTTAACCGATAGTCTTTTAATACAGTTTTACCATTAAAAACCAGAGTAATACTATCTCCATCTTCGTATTGATCATCCCAAACATAAACTACTAATGTAGAACGATCAACATATTGAGTACTTTTTACTTGTTTTCCTTTTGGTTTTGGGACTTCTTCTTTAGCGATTTTAGCCTTATTCTTATCAGTGTCCGCTTTTTTCTCAGTTTTTTTGGCCACTTCTACTGTTTTCTCAACTTTTACAGCAGTTTTTTTCACATCTGTTGTTTTCTTTTCCGCTTTTTCAACTTTAGCAATTGTAGCTTCTTTCTTATCAGTGTTCGTTTTTTTCTCAGTTTTTTCTACTATTTTCTCAATTTTCACAGTAGTTTTTTTCACATCTGCTGTTTTCTTTTCCACCTTTTTAACTTTAGCTTCTATAGTGCTTGTACCTACAGCCATTTTAGCAATTTCTACTTTTTTAGCAGTATCAACTTCCGCTTTCTTAGTAGTATCAACTTCCGCTTTCTTAGTAGTATCAACTTCCGCTTTCTTAGTAGTATCA
>JAHDHV010000002.1 GCA_020631155.1 Bacteroidota bacterium
CGTCTTGATTTTTTGTTTCTTTTTTATCAAGCAAAAAGAAAAAAAACTAGATAATCCCAACACTTTTTAAATTAAAGGGAATAGCTATTATTATACGATTTCCCTCTTTTCTTGACACACTCATTTCATTTTCAGCCTGAAATCAAAACAACTGTTAAAGCAAAAATAAAGGGTTTTTTGTAGAAAAATTAATTTTTTGCTTACAAAAAGCCAAAATTAAATTTACTTGACTAAGAACAGGCAATATTTTTGAGAGAAAAAGCAATATCTAAACTTTTCATCCTACTTGACTAACAATAGGAGTAAAGTCAAAGACGTTATTCAGAAAAAATGTTTTACCATTATTCATTCAAAATTTATGACGTATGGCAGTATTAAGTAAAAAATCACTAATATCTTTGTTGGTGTTAACAAGTATGTTACTGCTCAATTCTTGTACCAAACAGCGAGAAGCAGAGATACAATTTGGCAGTGTAGACGAAAAACTCTGGGTCTTTTTTGAGCAGTTTGAAATTGAAGGCAAAAAACGAGGGGTAGATATTGATATTCGAAACTTAGGAATTACAGGCGAAATTTCTGAAATTCGAGATGACTATGTAGCAGGTACTTGTACTTACAGTCACCGAAACCCTAATCACATTACCATTGACCTCAATTTTTGGAATAACTCAGACGATTTTTCTAAGGAAATGATCATTTTCCACGAATTAGGGCACTGTTATCTGTATCGCGATCACTTAGAAGGGCGTTTATCAAATGGAGCTTGTCGAAGTATTATGAGAAGCGGCTTAGAAAATTGTGTAGATAATTACAATAGGTTTACTCGTAATATGTACCTAGATGAGTTATTTGAAAATTAATGCCTGTATATAATGTTATGAGACGTTGAGAAAACACCACTTTTATGTTATTTATTCCTTTTGTTAAATTCATTTTTTTGTAAAATTTATACCAATAAACGAAGATAACTTGTATATAAGAGGTGGAAAAAAAAATGTTTTTAAAGCCTTTTTAGCATTAAAAGACGATGAAAAAAAGACTGTAAATGATTACTTTTGGATGGATGATTTTAAAAATGTTTTTTATTTTGTTGATTTATAGAAATTAATGTTTAGAGAAATAAAGCTTTTGAATAATGTTTATTGATGAAACACTACAATGGCACTAGCATAGAAAGAGGATAACAAAACTAAACTAGGCAAGTAATTGGTAATTGGCTTGCTATTTGATTTGTATTTGTAGCGAAAATTGTTTACGAACAGCTTCTATTTATGAAAAAAAATGATTGGACATATCCATTTTACATAATCAAAAAGTTTGCTATTTATCCAATAGCTCTTTTATTACTATTTTTTACAGCTTGTGAAAAAGAAGTAGGAGAGGGTGGTTCGTCGCATATTGTCGGTAAAATAATGGTGGAAAACTATGATAAAGATGGAAATTTAGAAGCTACTTATTTTGGACAAGAAACAAGGGTGTATATTATTTATGGTGACAATGATATTTATGATGATGATACACGAACACATTTTGATGGTAGTTATCAATTTCGCTTTCTCAACAAAGGAACCTATACACTCTATGCCTATTCAGAATGTGATGATTGCCCATCAGGAGATGAACCTATATTAGAAACGGTGACCATTAGTAGTAGAGGAGAAACGGTAGTTGCTCCATTAATTACTATTAGAAAATAAATGTAATAGAATAGATATTTGAAAAGTAAACTAACTATAAAGCTGAATTTTAAATAGCAGATATATGACAAAAATTACCCAAAATATCCGACAAATACTCTCTACTTTTGATCCTATTTATTTAGATGAAATGGACAATGTAAAATTGATGGACCGTCAGGATACAAAGTTTGTTACCCATATTAAAGAATTACCCAAAATATTAGAACAATTACCAGATAGCTATTACAATTTAGAAGTAAAAAATTGTAGGTTAAATACCTATGAATCGCTGTATTATGATACAGAAAACTTAGAGAGTTACCTTAAGCACCACAATGAACGTTCAAATCGCTACAAAATTCGCTATCGACAATATGTAGAATCGGCGGTTTCTTTTTTTGAAGTTAAATTTAAATCGAACAAAGGTAGAACCATTAAAGAAAGAATCCGTAAGGATGATATAGAGTTGTCCTTAGGTGAGGATGCTGTTTATCTTTTGAACCTTGTTACTCCCTTAGACCCTAATTTGCTGAAGCCTTCTTTATGGGTTTATTTTCAACGTATTACACTGGTAGACAAGTGCTTAGAAGAAAGAGCAACCATTGATGTTAACCTCCGATTTATGGATAATGAAACAGGCATTGAATTATTATTAGATGATTTAGTTATTGTTGAAGTGAAACAAAGACGCTTTGACAGAAGCTCCAAAATTGTACAAACCTTACACAAAGCTGGAATACATCCCTTTAAAATGAGTAAATACTGCTTGGGGATTATGAGTTGTCACAAAGACATCAAACGTAACAGATTTAAAAAGAAATTAATTAAAATAGCAAAAATTACGAATAATGAACTATATAGACTTATGGCAGTTGCTTGATGTGAATCTAAGTGTTTTAATGGCAATGCCCTGGGCAAACTGGGGAGAACTAGGATATTTGGGTATAAAATTTGGCTTAAATATTCTGATGACTTTCTGTGTGGTAAGGTTAATTTATCAGCCAGCAGCGAAAAGTTCAGAGTATGCATTTACTTATTTTACCTTCAACATCCTGATCTTTTTCCTTTGTCATTTGATGTTAAGCGTAAAACTAGGAATTGGTTTTGCTTTTGGATTATTTGCCCTATTCTCTATTATGCGCTATCGTACTGACACAATAGGTATTAAAGATATGACCTATTTGTTTGCTGTAGTATGTATAGCCGTAATCAATGCGCTCAGTAATGATAGCATGAGCTATGCAGAATTAGGATTGATTAATGGTACAATTGTTTTGGCACTATACATTTTGGAAAGAACTTATTTTGCCAATGCAATGGAATCTTATCTCATACAGTACGATAACATAAAGCTCATTCAACCACAACACAAAGAACGCCTATTAGCTGATTTGACAAAACGTACTGGTAAAAAAATAGAGAAATTTGACATCATTTCGATTAATTATTTGAATGATAGCGTACAAATGAATATCCACTTTCGAGAAGATGCGCCAATGGATAAGAAACATTCAGATGTCAATGGCAATGGACTATCTACTATGTCTATCTCCGAATTATTAGAAAAAGCTGGAGGGTAGATTTTAATTACGAATTACTCGTTCCGAATCACTGATCACGAATCCACGAATCATTGACCATAAATCACGAATCGCCACCAACTTTATACGTATGCTCAGATTTTTTTTATCAATCATTCTTATTCAATTATTGTGCAGTTATTCGCTATGGAGTTGGGCGCAATATCCTGTAAGCAATCAATATTGGGCAGGGGTAGAACTGGAGAAAGCAATAACTAAAAATTTAGGTATAGGCTTAAAAAGTCAATTGCGTCTACAAGATGGGGCATGGAAATCCAATTTATTTGATATTTCAGCAACTTATAAACTGCCTAGTGAATGGAAAATAGGTGGAGGTTACCGTTTTACCATAAAAGAGCAGTTCAATAAACATCGAATTTATGCGGAGGTAGGCTATAAGCAAAAAATGAAAAGTGCAGGTTTAGCCCTTGCCTTTCGAGGGCGATTACAGCATGACAAGGAAGACAAAGAGCAAACAAATACCTATTTTAGACCTAAATTTGTATTGAGCCAACACAAAAAGAAGGCAAAATTCAGCCCTTTTGTGAGCTTTGAACTGTTCTATGCCCTTGTAATGGCAGACCAGCAGTTTGATGCTTTTCGCATAGGAACAGGTCTAAATTGGGATATTGACAAGCGTTTTTCCGCAAAATTAGCCTATACCTTGCAGCGCGAAATCAATGTAGCTGCCCCCGAAATAAGCCATATTTTTGCCACAGGTCTAAGTATAGATATTGATAAGTGGATAAAACAACAGAGAAAGAAAAAGAAAGGAAAAAAATAACTGATAACTATAAGAATTGTCTGTTTTTTATTTTTTTAAAAAAAACAGCTAAACAGCAATTCTAGTTATCAGTTATTTTATTTGAATAAAAATAATGTCATAGATTCCAAAGTCTCACATCTCAAGTCTCATCTCTCCAGTCTAAAAATCAAATTTCACCCCAATATTAATTCCAATTGAGCTAAAATTAGCCGATTCAGCAGGAGCAAGTGCAGGATTGTCTTTTGTGCCATAATTACCTGCTGCTTGAGCTGCTGCTATTTCTGACACACTTAATTCATCCTTATATTCTGTAAGTATGTAAGTGGGGTTGTCTTGTAGTGCTTGTATTGCAGGTTCAGTTAGTCTAGGAAGGGCATCCTCTGTTGTTCCATCTTCTAAACCTACTGTTACAGAAGTAACTTCATAAGTATTTCTTTTGATACGCAAACCTTGATAGAAGGCTTCTCCATAAATCGCAAAATAATCACCTACATATATACTTGCACCAACACTAGCATTGAAACCTAGCGAAAAACGTCCTTTAATATCAGAGTCTGCACTAAAACTAGTAGCTGTTGGATATAACAAAAGAAAGGAAGGATTTACTAATGCTGGATCATCCGAGCGACGCTCACCAAAACTACCCCCCAATACTGGAACAACAATCCCAAAACGAGCATAAGGGCTCACCACATCAGCAGCAGCATCTACTACTAAGGAAGGCAATACACGCAACTGACGGGTGTAACTAATGGATTTATCAAAGCCACCAGCACTATTTGTTGTTTCATCAACAGTTACATCAGAGCCATATAAATAAGCAGCCCCTAGTTCTAGCCCAAAGTGTTCGCCGAACATATAACCCACCGCAACATGACCATTAATACCACCGCCAAAAGTAGCGTAATTGGTTTCACTTTTTTCACTATCTTCTCCAATATTAGTGATAGTAAAACCCACTTCGTCAGGGGTAATGCCAATGCCATAGCCAAGTCCTGCTCTTGCATACAATCCTTGCGCTTGTACGCTTTCAAAAGTTAGCAATAAACAAACTATTGCTATAAAAAATAAGTTAATCTTTTTCATAATGCTTTTTTTAAAAAAAATTATTTGAATGTTTTTGTGTTATTTTTTTTTTTGAAAAACCGAAACCGCCAAATCATCTTCACAAACCTCTAACAATTCCGACATCGTTTTGCCCAAACCAATATGTTGCCAATCAGGGGCAATTTCAGCCATAGGCACAAGCACAAAGCGGCGCGACTGTATATGTGGATGCGGAATACACAAATTAGGCAAATCAATGACCTGTTTGCCATAAAATAAAATGTCAATATCAATCACTCGTGCGCCCCACTTTTCCAAACGTTGCCGACCCATTTCGGTTTCTATTGCTTGTGTTTTGCTCAAAATTTGTTGTGGAGGCAAATCACTATAGATGGCTATGGCTTGATTGAGAAAATTCGCTTGCTCGGTTACTCCCCAAGCAGCCGTTTCGTAAATAGCCGATTGTTGTTTAATCTGTCCTAGTTTTTTTTCTAATAAAATCCGCGCTTGTTTCAAATTCGCCACTCGTTTACCTAAATTTCCACCAATCAATAAATATAATAGTTGCATATTAGAATTTATCTTGATTATGTTTTTGAAGCTGAAAATGATGAATTTTGTTCCCAAATGTAGTGTTTTTTGAGGTACATAGTGCTGTTATATGCCGATAAAAAGGCGAAATTTGGGGGCAAAAGACACATTTTTTAAGCCAAAGGATAAAATCAAGACAAGTTCTTAGCTCAATCATCAAAAAATTGCTATTATCGCAGTTCATTTACAAAAGTGCTTATTTTTTTTAGGAATGAAAAATAAAAACCTTGTTAACTCCTATTTGAGTAAGAGATAGAGCTGGTTTGAAAACATTTTTTTCAAAAAAAAGTCATCGCTTTTGTAATTTTTAGCAATTATACACGACTAATGAGTAAAAACCAGAACAAAATAGTTAATTTTTTTAAAATAATCAGTAAATAAAAAAGGTATTAGTAGGTGAACAAAATGAATAGACATTGAAATTATGGTAAATGGTTGATAATTAATGAATTAGCTCTTATTTAATGTCTTTTAGAGTTTGGACTAAATGGGCTTTTAGCCTTTCAGCTCATTAGCTACGAAAAAACAAAGTGTTTTTTCAATTTTTTTTTGGGACTAAAAAAAAGTGAAAATTTGTTTAAGTTTTATTGAAAAAATAAAAACCTTAAAATCTTGTAACTTTACAACTTGCCAAACTCCCAAATGTCTCCAATCTCACGTCTAATATCTTAAAATAACTAAATAAAATTATGGGACAGTTTTTGAAATTTGTCATAGCCACTATTGTTGGTTTGTTTTTATTCATCTTTCTGTTAGTAGCCATAGTAGGTGTAAGTGCACTTGGCTTATCTTCAAAAGAAAAAGCAGTTAAAGTCAAGCCTAATTCTATTCTCAAAATGTCGCTGAATAGAGAAATTGCCGAGCGCGCTGATGACGATCCTTTTGCGAATTTTGATTTTGCTTCTATGTCTCCAAATACAAAAATGGGATTAAATAAAATCTTAGGTAGCATCAAAAAAGCAAAAGAAGACGATAATATCAAAGGCATTTACCTTGAATTAAGCGGAATACCTGCTGGCTTGGCAACTATAGAAGAAATCAGAAATTCCTTAATTGATTTTAAAGAGGCAGGAAAATTTATTATCGCCTATGGAGAAGGTATCACACAAAAAGCCTATTATTTAGCCTCTATCGCCGATCAAATTTACTTAAATCCAAAGGGTTTAGTTGAATTGAAAGGCTATAGTGCAGAGCTAACTTTCTTTAAAAACGCTCTTGACCGTTTGGAAATTGAACCTGTTGTATTCTATGCAGGCGATTTTAAAAGTGCAACAGAACCATTCCGTTATACAGAAATGAGCGAACCTAACCGCTTGCAATACAGGGAGTTATTAAACGATTTTTATGAGGATTATGTAGAAAAAGTATCTGCTGCGCGCAATATGGACAAAATGACGCTAGAAGATATTATAGACAATCTTAGAGTGCGTGATGCTGAAACTGCAAAAGACAATAAAGTAGTAGATGAATTGAAATATATAGACGAAGTATATGATGTATTGCGTGAAAAAGTAGGTATTGACGAAGATGAAAAAATTAATTTTATGTCTTTGGGTAAATACGCAACAGGAGTAGAACATAAGAAAAAGACAGGTAAAGATAAAATTGCGGTATTATATGCACAAGGCGGAATTGTGGATGGTAAAGGCGATGACAGTCAAATCGGTTCAAAAAAATACGCTAAAATCATCCAAAAAATTCGAGAAGATGACAAAGTAAAAGCCATTGTTGTACGCATCAATTCTGGTGGAGGCAGTGCCTTAGCATCCGAAATAATCTGGCGAGAATTGAAAGTAGCCAAAGAACAAGGCATCCCTGTTATTGCTTCTATGGGAGACGTTGCAGCATCTGGTGGTTACTATATTCCTTGCATTGCAGATACCATTGTAGCACAAGAAAATACCGTCACAGGTTCTATTGGAGTGTTTGCACTATTTGGCGATTTTGGCGAATTTTATGAGGAAAAAATGGGCTTTACTTTTGATACGGTTAAAACTACCAAACACTCTGATTTTCCAACAAGTATTATGCTTAATAGAGATTTATCAGAAGACGAAAACGGAATTATACAAAAAAGCGTAAACGATATTTACGACCTATTCTTACAAAGAGTTGCTGACGGTCGAGGCATGGACACCGCCGCCGTTCACCAAATAGCGCAAGGTCGAGTGTGGACAGGCGGCCAAGCAAAAGCCAACGGACTGGTAGACATCATCGGCGGTATTGACGATGCCATTGCCATTGCCGCAGAAAAAGCAGGGTTAGAAGAATATAATATTGCTGAATACCCTAAGAAAAAAGACCCAATTGAAAAAATATTAGAGCAGATAACAGGCGGAGGCGAATCAGCAAAACAAAGTTTCCTAAAACGAGAACTAGGTGTACAGTACAAATATTACAAACGCCTACAATCAATCCTCAAAATGCGCGGTGTACAAGCCGTCATGCCAATGGAATTGGATATAAAATAAATTTGTGTGTGTAGAGACACAAAATCTTATGTCTCTACAAAATTTTACGTCTCTACAAAATTTTACGTTTCGCAACCGCCAAATCTTCTGGCGTATCAATAGAAAAAGTATCAAAATTTGTGATGGCAGTTTGAATGGTAAAACCATGTTGCAGCCATCTTAATTGTTCCAAACCTTCGGCTTGTTCGAGTATCGTAGGGGAGAGGGAAACCAAGCGTTTCAGCACTTCCGAGCGATATCCGTACAAGCCGATGTGTTTATAAAAAGTATGTTGTTGCAGCCACTTTTCGCTGACCGTTTCACCAGAAAATGAACGCAAAAAAGGAATCGTTTGCCGACTAAAATAGAGAGCTTCCAAATGCTCATTCACAACTACCTTTGGACGGTTCGGAGCAGTCAGTTCCGCAAGTGTATCAATCGGCTGAATTAAAGTAGCAATCTGAATGTTTGCTGTTGTAAAAAGCCGACACAATTCATCAATTTGCTGTGGATAAATAAACGGCTCATCCCCCTGAATATTGACAATAACAGCAGAATCACTCCCAATTTTTTGCATCGCCTCACAACAGCGTTCCGTCCCACTTTGATGAGAAGAATCCGTCATAACCACTTGACCACCAAAACCTTGCACTTCCTCAAAAATTTGCTGATCATCTGTAGCTACCCACACATCCGACAATAAACTCGCCTGTTTCGCCTGTTCATAAACTCGCCGAATCATACTTTTCCCACCAATATCCACCAACGGCTTCCCCATCAATCGAGTAGAGCCATATCTCGCAGGAATAATTCCTATTATTTTCATACCTTTATGTGTTTTAATAGACATAAGACGTGAGATATAAGATTTAAGACAGTCTATTGTCAAAATCTTATAGTAAATTTAAGTATCTTTTTAATTTGTTTCATTGTTTATATTTAAATATTTGAACAGCTAAAAAGCAATTTATTTATACTTGAACAGCTAAAAAGCCAAAAGGCTAAATATCCAAAAAGCTAATAAGATGACAGATATTGATCACCTTTTATCGTGGATTCAAGACAGTGGACGCAAGCTTTGGCGGTTGGGAGATGTAAAACATTGGCCAAGTTTTCGGGAAAATAATATGCTGACACTCACATGGTTAGAGGCAGATATAGATTATCGAAAAGTGAATTTAAATACCCTCAAACGGGGGAAAAGAGTGATTCCGCGCTGGGTGAATGAACTCAACCGACACGACCTCATTTTTTTGATGGACAAAACGCATTACTACGGCATTGCCATCGCAGAAATGGAGTATCACCCCTATAATCCAACCATTGACATTGGCGAGGAGGAGGGGAAACCAGCTATTCGCGTGCAGTGGGTACATCAGCCAACTGAGCCTACACTGCATCCTTTCAAAATCAAATCCATCAATCCCGATACTTTTTCTTTACTAGAGCAATTAGGTTTTTCTATATTGGAAAGCTTGCAATTCTTGTCTCAATCCTTCCCCAATGTATTGACAGATTTAGCCGAATTATTGAGCAGTGATTATAAAAAAACACCTGAAATATATGTTGAAAATTTGCCTGAAAAAATAGCAGAAATCAATGAAAAATACCCCAATCCCAACATCATTTTATATGGCCCACCCGGTACAGGAAAAACCTACAGCAGCATTGATATTGCCGTAGAAATTTTGGGCAAAGATACAGGAAATCACGAAAAAAATCATCACATTTTTAAGCAACATTTACACCAGCAAATTGAATGGGTAACTTTTCACCAAAACTATGCTTATGAGGACTTTATACAAGGATTACGCCCCGTTAGCAATGCCAGCAAAAGCCTACAATTTGAACTACATGACGGCATTTTCAAGCGACTAGCCGAGCGCGCAACCCTCAATTATTTAGCAGCCAAAAAAGAACTCACCGAATCAGAATTGTACTTGCGACAACAAATCGAAGGCAAACAACCACAGAATACCATTGCCCATTATTCCCTAAACGAACCCAAAGCCATTTACCAAACCGCCAAAGTTGCTCCTCGACAATTAAAAAATTACCTATTAATTATTGATGAAATAAATCGAGCAAATATGGCGCGCGTATTTGGCGAGTTAATCAGTTTACTAGAAAAAGACAAACGACTAGGGCAGCCCAACGAATTGCAAGTAACCCTACCATCAGGACAAATATTTGCCGTCCCCCCCAACCTCTACCTCATCGGTACCATGAATACCGCCGACAAATCTATCGCTTTATTAGACATTGCCCTACGTAGACGCTTCGATTTCAAGCCCTTTTATCCAAAATACGATATTCCCCATTTAGCAGAAAAAGAACTATTAAAAAAGCTCAATAAAAAAATTCGGCAATTACGCGGCAGAGATTTCCAAATTGGACAAGCCTATTTTTTAACAGAAAAAGATAAAATATTTAATCTGCAATATATTTTGAATAACAAAGTCATTCCATTACTGTACGAATATTTTAGAAACGATGAAAAAGCCATACAACAAGTATTAGATGCCGCAAATATTGTTTATCGGATGAGCGAAGGTGGGGTGATTGAAGCGGTTTGAGAAGAGAAAGCTAGAATTAAAATTTATTCAATGATGGGCTTACGAATTTTTTGTATTAATGAGCTTTAAGAATATGTTGTTTTTTTAGAAAAAAATGCTGAATTTTTTGGTGAAATTATTTTTTAAAAGCTATATTTGATGGTGATATTTGTTTGCAAAATGATTTTGAAGTCAAAAAAATGATACTAAAATTAAGAGTTCATGGAGATAATATAGTTGAGTGTGAAAGAACTTTACAACTAATAGCTAAAGCTTATAAAAGTGAAGCAAGACAAATAGAACAATGTATGTATTTGCCTAAATTTGAACTTATAAAAAGTGGTAGAAAGATTATTATAATAGAACTTTTCGCAGGGCATAATAGATGGAATGTTAACATTCCTAAAATTCTGGCTTCTTATGGTGCTAGTTTAAGAGAGGGAGCAGATGCATATATAACGAAGCTTAACGCTATTGGCACAGAAGAACAGTTATTGTTAGCTATTGAATATTGTAATGCACTTCCAGCAGGAAATAATGCTTGGCAGCGAAATGGTAGAGCATTGAGTTGTGCTGAAATAGGAGTCCCCTATTTATATTTTGCTGAAATTGGAGGAGTAGAGTTAGATAAGAAAAGGAATGTTAAAGCTCCAAGATTTCCGAATCCGATTGTTCCGTTTTCTTATCTCTCAACAACTCTAACATTAAAAGTAATTTGTATGCCTGTTTATGCTTCACATCCTGCTATTACTGAAAAGTTAAGAGAGAGCTTTACAGCTGTTTTTGGTCTTGAAGATAGTCTTAGACTTGTTAAAGGGCTATTAGATGGAAGTAATACAGGTAAGCCACTTGAAAATCTAATCAAAAAGGGAGTTACTTTGGTAAAAATTTTATCTAATGAAAGGAAATATGTTGATACTTTAAAAGGTGAAGAATGGGAAGAATTTTTAAAAAACATAAAAGGTGAGCAGAAGGTAAATTGGCTTTCAAAATTTACTAAACACTTAATTTGGAAAAAGAAGCAATCCAGTAAAGTTCATACTACATTGACTTTCAAAAATTTACTAATACAGACACAACAATTAAATTGTCTTTCTATTGGAGCTACTCGCATCCCCATTTGTCTTATTGCATCATCAAAAATTAAGGAGTTCGCCAATTTAATTTATAATATATATCCCAAACAAAAGGTTTTTTATAATGCGATTAGCAAGCTAAAGAATCCCTTATTGGTTGTTTGGATTACAGGATTTAAACCTCGTGGAGATGATTCGCGACCTGATAGGGGATTAGTGCCTTTGGCAAGAATGCTTTTTGGCAATGATGTGAATATTTTATCGGTTGTTTTTGGTCCTGCTAAATCAGTTATTTGGAAAGATTTTAAAGAAAATCCTGAAAAATTAGCCTTGAATAATGGACTATGGCAAGCAATTTTGAGATTGAGTAATTTTGTTTTGGCTGATAGCCCTACTTCAGTTTATGGAGAAATTTTCCATGAGTTGCCTCAAAAAAAGCGAAAAAATACAAAACCCATTTTTTTTAAAAGTGCCTCTGTGACAAAAAAGTATTCAGAGCACGACACTGACACGGCAATTCATTTGTTATTTTCTAAACAAAAAAGCTTAGGAATTTATGAAGGCATGTGTAATCCACCTGGGGGTGATTGGTCAGGTGTTAGTGTATTAGATTTCAAAACATTAACTGAATATCGTTGGACTTCTTTGCCAAGAGTTTCGACAGTTGGCGGCAAACGTCCTGACCATATTATTCAAATTACACATAAAAGTAGTTTAGTGTTTCTTTCCATAGAATCTAAAGATAAAAGCAAAGATTTGGAAGTAGAAATTGGTAAAAGATTGAAAACTTATCTAAAAGAATTATTTGAAATGCCGCCAACTGCTTGCAAAGTTGAGGGCAAAGACTGGAAGCTTTATACAAATAAGATTGTACCAATAAGCGAATTTAAGATGTATTCAGGAGCAGCTTTTTGTTTCAAAAATACCGATGAAATATATCATCAACTAGAAAAAGGGAAGCTTGATTTTGTAATGGCTTTTGAGTTTCGTCCACAAAATCAAGCATCAATTTTACATCTCAAGACTACCTTGCAATGCCGATTTTTGGCCAATTTGCTGGTCAAAATTCAGGAGCAATTTGTTGGAGGGTTGGAAATTCAAATATACTGATTCATAGACAGCATCAACTGTCGTTTTCATCATTTTAGTAAAAGGTGAATTTCCCGTTTTGATAAAGGTTTTATGTTGATAGAGAGCACGAGGTAATTCATAGTTGTACTTTCGTTTACCTGCATTTCCATCAAAAGTGAGTACCCATTTAGCACCAATAGTATTTAACCGTTCTAATTCTTTGAAAAAGATATTCAAATCAAATGCTTTTTTTGTATAGCGATCTTTATTACCACCATAAGGCGGATCTAAAAAAACAAAATCATTCTTTTTAACATTTGCTAGGACTTCTGTATAATCTAAATTGTGAAACTCAACATGTTTTAGATAATAATTCCAATTTAAAATAATTTTTTTTAAAGTTTTAGGATTAATACCCGGTCGTGTTAAATGAAAGGAATTATTAAACTCTCCTTTTGAATTATAGCGTATCAAGCCATTGACGCAAGTACGTGTTAAAAATAAGAAGTCAAAACAGTTTTTAGTATTATTAAATTTATCCCTTATTTCATAATAAACTTGATGTCCTTCTTTTTGTAATCTTTCCCAGCGGATGTTGTACTCATATGCCGTTTTTTCTGGTTTATTTTTAATAGCTATCCATAATTCAACTAATTCCGGAATAATATCATTAGCAATACCTTGTTTTATCTTGCGAAAAGGTAACATAGAGCCACCACCAACAAAAGGTTCAAAATAAGTATTCCCATCTGGAATTAAATAGCTTAGTTGATTAGCGACTTTTCGCTTACTTCCTGACCACTTGATAACAGGTTTTAAAGTTGATACTGGTTTTTTCATCAAAACAAAGTTTGTTGTTGTGTTACTAAAAAATGTTCTATTCGTTTTTTTGCAAGTTCAAAATATTCTGCATTTATTTCAAAACCTACGACACTCATCCCATATTTTAAGCCTGCTATCATTTCGGTGCCTGAACCTGTAAAGGGGACTAATAATTTGCCATTTTCTAAGCCTGAAATCATTAAAAGTCTTTCTGATACTCTTAAAGGTTTTTGGGTTGGATGTTTACCAAATAATAGTTCAACCTTCTTTTTATTGTTGGGAATATCCCAAACAGTGCGAAGTTGTTTGCCTTGCTTTTTTAGGCTATCACTTTCAAATTTTGCTTTTTTAACGTCTTCATAATTAAATAAATAGCTTCTTTTTGCTTCTCCTGTATGTACCCATAAAATAGTTTCATGACTTGCAGTTAGTCGTCTTGCGGATAAATTGGGAAAAGCATTGCGTTTATACCAAGCTACTTCGTTAATGATTTCTAAGCCCAAGAGTTGACAACATACATTTACAAATCCAGAATTATGATAAGTCGAATGTATCCAAATAGAACCTGTAGGTTTGACAACTCGTTTAACTTCTTTTAACCAAATAAAAGTACTTTCAAATAGCTCATTTTGAGAGAGTAAATCCCATACTTCGCTAGTAAGTTTCCAATTACCTCCAAAACCTTCTAGTTTTTTTTCGCTATCATATTTCCATTTAGCCTTAGAAGAAGCACCATAAGGCGGATCAGCAATACATAGGTCGAAAGTGTTATCAGGCATTTCAGCTAATCCTGCGACAACATCTTGTAAAATTAATTGAGCATTTTCTACTTTCCAATTCATATTTTTCCTTTATTTAGATACTTTGTAATTTTTTCTTCTACTAATTGTACAGCAACTAATGTATTTTCATTAATGCCATATTTTTTGACAATTCTTTCAGCCATTAAGCGAGATATAAAAGCATCTTCATTTAATTGAAAAAAAAATGCTAACGATTTCATTTGTTTAATTGTTGGCAATCTACCACCACGCTCAATTTTTGAAAGCATAGTCATATCGATATCAGTATGTTTAGCCAACTGATGCAAGGTTAGTTGCTGCTCATTTCGTAAAGTTTTGATATATTGACCTATATTTAGTTGCTCCATAAAAACTTGATTAGTTATGCCTTGTCAAATTTTGTCAAAAATACTACATTTTTTTAAAATAAGCAAGCAAAACAAGCAAAACAATGAACCTTAAAACCAACAAAATATACCACGGCAATTGCATAGAAGTAATGAAGAATTTCCCTGAAAATTCCATTGCTTGTTGCATTACAGACCCACCCTACAATTACGAATTTATAGGGCATAAATGGGATGATTCGGAGGTAAAACGTCGTACTGAACGCATAAAGGACAGCAAAACAATGGTGAAAAATATTCCTTATGGCAGTGGTTTGGCTGGTGGGGTAAGAAATAAAAGATGGTACGAAAAAAATAGACAAAATGATTTGGAGTATATGAAATGGTGCCAATTGTGGACAGATGAGTTGTTTAGGGTTTGCAAGGCAGGCGCACCTGTGGCTGTATTCAATAGCAATCGCTCCATAGCACATGTGCAAATCGCGCTGGAAAACAGTGGGTTTTATATGCGTGATTTACTGGTCTATCGCAGAAATTCGGGTATTCCTAGAGGGCTAAATTTGGAACGGAAGTTAAACAAAAAAGGTCATACTGATGCCGAAAAATGGAAGGGCTGGCATAGTGCTTTTCGCAATGAGTGGGAGGCGATTGTGTTGGTGCAAAAACCGCTTATCAATAATTATTGGAATACTTTGCAGAATACCAATGTAGGCGTTTTTAAAACAGTCAATGAAGATGGTTCTTTTCAGTCTAATATTTTAGAAAATTTAAATAAAAAAGAAAAAAACGAAAAATTTGCTCATTGTACGGTAAAACCCTTAAAATTAATCAAAAAACTGGTTCATATATTAGTACCTCCCCACAAAGACAACATCATCTTAGACCCCTTTGCAGGCAGCGGCACCACCCTAGTCGCCGCAGACGAGCTAGGATTTGAGTATGTTGGCATTGAAATAGAAGAAAATTATATTCCAATTATCAATGAACGGATTGAGCAAGCAAAAATGGAACGAAAAATAAAGGTTGATTTGTTGTAGTGGAGGGAAATTTTTTATCCAGTATAAAACTAAGAAAATCGTAAAAATAAATTTATCTTTGTAAATAATCCACTTATTTTGAGTGGGTTAATAAGTATGAATAAGAATTATTTGTTTGTTTTTTTCGTCTAAAAAAAATAGAAATGAATGATAATGTAAATGAAATTTATCATGGTTTTTCTGAGGTTATTTTAAAAAGCTTAGAGCCTAATTCAATAGATTGTAGCATTTGGTCACCGCCTTATCATTTGGGTAAAGACTATGAAAAGGGGCAAACATTTGAGGAATGGAAGGAAATGTTGAGAACAGTTATTGACTTGCACAATAGGGTTCTAAAACCGGGTAAGTTTATGATCATCAATATTGCGGATATTTTATGCTTTCCTGATAAAAATATGCCTAAAATACAGTTATCTAACCCCGGAAAACACAAAATAAAGTTGACTAAAGAGGAAATATTAGCTGTTAAAGAGAAAAATCCAGATTTTAACCGCCATCAATTAGCGGCTCATTTTGAATGTAGTGAACAAACGATAGATCGGCGGTTGAATGGAAATAACATAAGAGGTGGTAAATATGCAACACAAACAAGAGTGGAATTAGTGGGAGGGGACTTACAAAAATTTGCTCAAGACTCGGGTTTATTTTTATATGATAGAAAAATTTGGAAAAAGGATGCTAGTTGGCAAAACTCTAAATGGACATCAAACACCTACAAGGGAGTTGATGAATTTGAATATTTGTATATATTTTGGAAGCCGGGAGAAGCAACCATCAACAAAAAAAAATTAACTCAACAAGAATGGGTTGAGTGGGGGAGTAGGGCTATCTGGGAGTTTCCTTCAGTGCGAAAAAATAAAGAACATGAAGCAATGTTTCCAATTGAGCTGCCAAGACGTTGTATTCAATTGTATACGGAAGAAAATGATGTTGTTTTAGACCCTTTTATGGGTAGTGGGACTACCGCAATGGCTGCTATAGAATTGGGCAGGCACTATATCGGAATAGAAAAGGAAAAAAAATATTATGAATTGGCATTAAAAAATATTCAGCAGAAAAAAGAGGCGATGAAGCAGTTAAAACTTACCTACTAAGTGTTTTAACCGTCTTATTTTTCTCCTCAAAAATTAGTTTTTGACATCGCCAATTAGCCAATTGTGAGAGGGGATTTAGCTTAATGCGAACTCGTTTGTGTTTGGAAGTTTTTATATCCTTGCCGGGCGTAAGCAATCCTTTTGTTTTGACTAACTGCATAGTATCAAACATTAAAAGCCCATTAGGAACACTTATCAACTCCAAATAATCAAGTGGTTGATTGCCAGGAGAAATGACTTTGTAAACGCATTTCAAATAGAAAGTGAGTGTTGGATAAATGCGTTTATTAATAATGTAAAATGGCGGAAGTTCAGGTTGAAACTCCATTGTTTTTCGCAGCCCATCAACCAGTACTTTGGAATTTCCCATACCGTTTATATCAAATAAATGCCCATCTCCAGACACCTGATTTGGGCTGGCAACAACTTCATTAGGGTTATCATTAGGTCCTGTAGATTTTATATCTAGGTGAATGAATGCTTGTTCAGATAAGAAGCGAATATCATGTCCGTAGGGCAGACCAATAAAATTATGTTGCTTGAATTGGGAGATAATGATTTTGTAGAGATATGCTTCAAGAACTTTTTCACCCACTTCTCCCCAAGGAAGTGAGGTGCCTCGAGGCTTATGTCCTCGCTGTTTAGGAGCGTATCGAATCCAGAAATCCTTTAGTTCAATAACTTTGTCAAAATCGGATTTTATTCTTTTAGCAGCATTTACTAAACCAGTAAAAATTTCACTAAAATAATGTTTTTCTAATGCTACTATTTTAGTATAATCCTTTATTAGATTTTTTCTAGCTTTTTGATAATCAGCCATTTATATTTTTTTATGTTAAAAAGGAAAATAATAATTTTTTTGAAAAAACCGCTTTACTTCATCGAAAAAATCACCCCTTCCCAAGCAAAACAGGATTGCTCATTTCAAAAGCAACACGCACTTTATCCCCAATACATAGGTTTTGAAAATTGTTTGTAGAAACATTCACAACAATCACCTGATTTTCAATCAATACAGACACCGTATAAGTATTTTTTTCCTGCACAATATCAACAACTTTACCCGTCAATTGAAGGGATTGCTGATTTTTTTTGTCTATAAAAATATCAGTTGGCGTGCCTTGTTGTTGCAATTGCCCATTGTCTAATACAAAAACCCAATCGGACAGCTTGCAAATTTCCGCTTTATCATGGCTGATGAGCAGAGTGGTTAAATTAAATCTTTGGTGAATCCTTAATAAGTAATCCTGTAGTTTGGAGCGAATGTTGGCATCTAGGGCGGAAAGGGGTTCGTCCAATAACAATATCTTGGGTTGCTGCACCAATGCCCTAGCTAATGCAACTCGCTGTTTCTGTCCCCCTGAAAGAGTTGCTGGTTTTCGATTTTGTAAATCTCCTAATTCTACCATTGCTATCAATTCTGATATAATATTTTTATCTCCATGTTTATTTAATGCAAATTCAAGGTTTTGTAAAACGGTCATATTGGGAAATAAAGCATAATCCTGAAAAACAAAGCCAATAGTACGCTGTTGAGGTTTCAAATTAATCCTTTGTGTTGAATCAAACCATACTTCACCATTAACCGTAATTTTTCCCTTGTCGGGTCGAAACAGACCCGACAACATTCTCAAAGTAGAGGTTTTTCCTGCTCCTGATGCACCGTATAAGGTTACCAATTGCCCTTGTTGAATGTGTAAGTTAAGGTCGAGCAACATATCGCCATGAGCAGCGTGCAATTTTTTTTCTATGTTTAAAAAAATCATTTTATTTTTAGCTGTTAGAAATCAGAAGTTGGAGATTAGTTTGATACTGGTAAATTATGTAAATGTTGGCTTGGCAGAGGGATTTTAGTGGAAATGAGCCAAAGCCAAAAACTGATGAGCCTTAGCTGAGTGAGGGCGGAACGCAAGAGAGCTATCAGCGAGGCTTAGAGCGAACAGTTTTTTGGCAAAGGCGAATTGCAACGGAAAGCCCGACCCCGATGATTGAGCATTAGGAGCGTCAGCGACTTTTGCGAAACAGAGGGGACTGCCCCAAAATAATAAAAAAATCATTTCCAAAAGCGTTTTAAATATCCACCATTGACCAAATAAACCAATAACAAAATACAAAAAGAAAGTGCAAATAAAACTGCCGAATAAAAATTAGCTGTCGCATAATTTAAAGCTTCCACTTCATCGTAAATAGCAATGGCAGCAACCTTAGTTTCCCCCGGAATATTACCACCAATCATTAAAACTACGCCAAATTCCCCAACTGTATGAGCAAAAGCCAACACAATACCTGTTAACAAAGACGGCTTGATATTGGGCAATAATACGCGCCAAAGGGTGGTAAAACGGGATTTGCCCATCACATAAGCAGCCTCTTTTAAGGAGGAGGGCAAGGCAGCCAAACCCGATTGAATGGGGTGTACCATAAAAGGCAAACTGTATAAAATGGAGGCAATCACCAGTCCCGAAAACGAAAAGACCAATTGAATGTCTAGGGTGTTTTTGAGCCAGTTCCCAAAGGCATTATTAGGGCTGAAAGCGATTAAAAAGTAAAACCCTAATACGGTAGGCGGTAGCACCAAAGGCATACTGACAAGCGTTTCGATAATTGGTTTTAGGCGCGATTTGGAATAGGCTAACCAATAGGCTAAAGGGATGGAGATGAACAACAAAATAAAGGTGGTGAGGAGGGCTAATTGAAAGGTTAATAGTAGTGGTTGCCAGTTCATATTTGTAGATTCATTATTTGCGGTAGAGACGTAAAATTTTACGTCTTTACGTGAATTGTCTTTACGTGAATTGCCGACGAATCACAAGACACTGGTCAACGAATCACGAATTTCTACAGTATAGCCAAATTGTTTCAATATTTTTCTAGCTTCCTCAGAAAAAATAAATTCATAAAATTGCAGGGCAGCTTTTTGACGAATACTATCGCTTTTTACCACAACAATACTTTGCTCAATAGGTGTATAAGTAGTGGTATCTATGGCAATCCATTGACCTTTCCCCTGCATTTTAGGCGATGATACTACAGACAAGGCAGTAAAGCCAATGTCGGCGGCTTGTGAAACAATAAATTGATTGGTTTGTGCGATGCTTTCCCCAAATACTAGCTTGTTATTTATTTGTTTATAAATGTTGAAATGATGTAATGCTTCTGTAGCAGCCACACCATAAGGAGCAGTTTTAGGGTTGGCAAGAGCAATATGCTTGATGTGTTTATTTTGGAGTAAATCCATCGAAGGCTCTAGTTGTTCAGACATAGACCAGAGTACTAATTTACCGTAGGCATAAGTTGTGGGTTGAGTGATGGCTAATCCACTATGGTATACTTTTTCTGTATATTTTTTGTTGGCTGCTAGTAGTACATCATAGGGGGCACCTTCTCTAATTTGGGCGGTTAATTTGCCCGATGAACTGATGATTAATTGGCAGTTGATACCTGTTTTTTCAGAAAATTGCTTGGCGATTTCAGCGATGGCAAATTGCATATTGGCGGCGGCGGCAATGTTTAGAGTAGGTCGTGTTTCTTTGGGTTGGGTGCAGGAAATTAGTAAGGTAATAGCTATAAATATATAGTTAAAACAGAATTTGTTTTTCATTGCAAACTATTGTCTAGTGGGTAGTTTTGTGATGACTTTTTTCTTTGAGTATTTGCTTGCAAGATAGAAAATGTTTTGCTTTATTATTCCCATAAAAAAGTAATAACAATATTAAACCATAAACAACAAAATAACTTTCAAGCCTTTTTCCATTATATACTCCCCCTAAAAAATAACCACCTTCTCCACCCAACTCCCCCCATCCATTTTCAAAGACAAATAATAAACCCCTTTAGGTAAATACTCTAATGGTAGTTGATATGTAGCAGGCAGTGGAGGCGATAATTTTTGCTGCACAACAATTTGCCCTAAGTTATTGAATAGTTGGAGGTGTATAGGCGTGTTTTGATTTGTTTTTTGGGAAAAATGAATGTTTAATTGCGTATTAGCTGGATTGGGGAATAGGGTATAGCTTGCGTTTTGGGTAGGAGTTGATTGTTTGTCAAAACGACTTTCATTTAAAGGAGTATCTAAACCAAGACGAATATATCGTTCTTTCATTTTTGTGTCGCAACCCCAATCGTTACAAACGGTTAACGACACATCGAAAATGCCTTTTTGGTGGTAAGTATGAAGGGGATGTTGCTCTGTGGAGGTATTGCCATCGCCAAAATCCCATTGCCAGGAGCTTGGTTCGTTTTCACTTGCATCGAAAAAAGAAATGACATATGGATTATTGTTTTCCGTTTTTCGAAGCCTAAAATCGGCAATTGGAGCGTTTCCTGTCGTTGTTCCATCACTCACTACTAGCTGACAGAAGAGTTCGTAAATTGGAACATCTGGAACATTGGTTGTAATGGGCAATGAGTAGTTATAGATGCCAGTAGGTATATCAATGGCATTAAAATGAAGCAAAATAGTAGAGCTGTCTTGTGGTGGAATTTGTGTAAAAGGGGTAGCTTCGACACGCATCCAAGGGATTTTATTGGCTTGTACCCGCACACTGTGCTGCTGTTGACCTTCCTCATCTACCGATTCATCATTTCTAATTTTAACTACTAACTCTTTGTCAATCAGCCATTTGGCAAAAGTCTCCTTAGTAAATGTAAAAATTTGTTGTACATCTGTGCCATTCGATATATTTTGATCGTCAATTTGTGCAATCCATTCGTCATCAATATACAAAGAAGCAAATTCGCTATTGCTGTTGTAATCGCCATTGAGGGTGACCGTAACAACCAGTGAATCATAGGCAGCAATTGGTGTGAAAATGTGAGTCGTGCTCGGTTCCAAATCACTATAATTGAGAGTGCTTTGATAATCATAGTCTTGCAAATCGGTAGTTTGAACGGTATATTTTAGGTAATCATCACCCGTATTGATAAGTTGAACGTTATGTGTTTGCTGCTCGCCTGTTTGCAAATGTATCAATAACGAATTAGGTTCTACAAGCAATTGTGCAGGATTTACAATTTCAATTTCTTGGTAAATGGTATCGCTGTTATAACAATTGAACGCAATCATTTGAACGATGTAATTGCCTGCTTGAGTGTAGGCATGTTTGGGGGCAAAGTCGGTTGAAAAATAGCCATCGCCAAAATTCCACCAGTAAGCACTCGCTCGTTGACTGACATTTTGGATGGGTAAAAATTGATTAAGTGAAAAAGTATCGGCACCCAAATAAAAATCAGCACTAGGAGCTAGGAGAGGAGCTTGCGTTTTATAAAATATGCTAAAACCCGATTCGTATATATTTTGATTGCTGCTAAATTGAAGGTATACTTGCCCACTTTGAGCAATAATTTCATG
Source organism: Bacteroidota bacterium (assembly GCA_020631155.1). Lineage (GTDB taxonomy): Bacteria > Bacteroidota > Bacteroidia > Chitinophagales > UBA2359 > JAHDHV01. Next base: position 22,248 of record JAHDHV010000002.1, read on the forward strand.
AGTAGAATCATTTTGTTTACTGGAAAAAAGCAAAGGCGCAGTTGCATCTGTACCATCGTAAATGAGGAGGCTATCACAGCAAATTTGTAAATCCAATTCTTGAATGTGCAAAGTGATGCTTTCGGCTAAAGGGGGGGCAATGGTCAAACTGCTTTGCTGATTATCAGAATAGGGTAGGGCGGAACCACCATCATCATAAATAACTCCTGTGCAACTATGAATGTTTTTGTGCTGATTTTTTTCAAAATATATTGTATCACAAAGCAAGCTTTTTAATTGAATATTGATGCTATGTGGTTTTTGTAGGGTATCACAACCAAAATTATTACAAGCAATGAGACGGACATCATAAACACCTGTTTGTGTGTAAGTATGTTGTGGATGTTGCTCTGTGGAGGTATTGCCATCACCAAAATCCCAGTGCCATTGAGTAGGTAAATTGCTAGAATTTTCTTGAAAAAATATTTTGCCATCACATAAATTACTTGCAGATTGCTCAAAAGAAACAGTAGGAACTTCTGTAACAGTATGACATATCCAATGTATTTCAAAACCAGTTTCGTCAACAACAGTATTGCTCTTAAATTGCAAAGTAATGGTATTGCCTGTAGATTGAATGGGCTGCCCATTATTGGGTAAATCATCGCCTGAATATTGACCAATTAAAGGGGCTTCAATGCTATTGCCATCGTAAATAGTCAAATAATCTTTGTCTTTTTCCGTTGAAAAGTCTTTGATAGTCAGACTAATATAATCACTTCCTGCTACTTGAATGGTAACACTACCCGTAGCCGTATTGGAGTAATTATGTTCTTGTCCACCATTATCATATAATACCCCTGAGCAATTGGTAATGAGTTGATGTTCTTTAAATGGAAAAAGTATTGTATCACAAAGAATTGATGTTGTATCAATAAAAATAAAATTGTTTTTTATAATCGTATCAGCTATTCCATCACAGCCATAGGCGATTAGGCTAACATCTTTGTGGCCACCTGTTTGATAATGGTGAGTGGGTTTGTCTTCGGTAGAGGTATTGCCATCGCCAAAATCCCAAAGAACGGAGGTACTGTTAATGCTAGTATTGGAGAAGCGCACAGTTGCAGGAAGATTGCACAGATTGTTGCGGTCGGCAATAAAATCGGGCCTTACTTGGGGAGCGTAATTATCGCCAACACCTACAGCATACCAAGCGCGAATCGTTTGTTCTACCTGCTTGCTGCAATCGCCAAATAGGTCGCGGGCTGCTAAAATGCTGTAAAAACGAGCGTCTTGATAGTTGGAAGTAGGGGTGAGGTAGACGGTCAATGTTCGGTAGGCAATGGCAGCAGCGTCTTGTAAACCAATGCTTTGTACTTCATAGGTATTGCCTAAATCGTTGGCGCCTGTTCCACCATTTGCCAATAAATAAAACCAAAAATTTTGTACACCGCTGCGATTGTGGTTGTTATCATTTTCCCAAAATTCACCGCCATAAGTATCTGGATTTCCATGTGTTTTGGGGTTGTTCATAGAGCGCAAACCTTCGCCATTTACCGTTATTTCATCGCCCAATAAGTAGGTAGCCGTTTCCGCTTTGTATTGAAACTCAATAACTTGCCCAAAAATATCGCTGAAAGACTCGTTGAGTGCGCCCGATTCGCCCGATAAAAATAGATTGGCGGTGTATTCGGTGATGGCGTGGGTGTATTCATGGGCACAAACTTCGAGGGCGGTCAATGGAGTGCGTGTACTGCCATCACCATCGCCAAAAGCAAGGTGTTCGCCGTCCCAAAAGGCATTGCGATAACCACTATCATAGTGCACATAACTGCGAATGACGGTAGCCTGATTGTCGTAGCTATTGCGGTTGTGGGTGTTTAAAAAATAGTCGTAGGTTTTTTGTATTGCCCAATGCACATCAGTTGCGACTTCATCTTGTGCCGCATTTTGATTGTTCCAATAATTGTCGGAATCGGTGAAATCTTGGGCTTGCTCAAAGGCGGTTTTTTGTTGTAAATTGTAGGTTTCAATGCCTTTGCCTCTGCTGTAGTCGCGCAGTCGAAAAGCAGTCGGGGCGAGGCTGTCGGTATGCAGTTGTTGGGTGCCGCTGTAAAAAGTTTCGGCAGTACCAATGGCATCAGCAGTACAGAGGCTAGGGCGTTCTGCAATGATGATACCTGATTCTGCATTGGCATAGAAGACTGTTTTTTCTAGCGGTCGAGTCGCATAAATTTCTATTTTATAGGCTAATTGAAAGCCTCCTTTTTCAAAATCAAACTCATTGGGAACAATGACTAATTTTGCCTTAGGAAAATATTTATGGAGATTTTCGACTTCCCATCTATAGGTGTCGGCATGAGCTAATTGTAGGGCTAATTCAATAGCTCTACCTTCATCAACATTAGGTGTTACATCAATATTTTTTACATCAAATAACTGTCCATTCATAGATTCGAGGTAGCCCTTTTTATCAGTATGGGCTATATAAATGCCACCTTCAACAGCTATGCCCTGCTCATATTGTTGGTAACGGTGATGCTGTTTACCAAGCGCATCGATTTGACTATCTATCAGTTTGAGTTGCAGTTTTTGGGCATTTATTTTTTTATGTTTAGAAATATGTGTTTTTAAAAAAGTAGTAAATTTTTCAGGCTTAAAAATAGGTTTTTCTTTTTTAAAATCAACAAAAGTTGGGGCAAGGTAAGCTACTTTTGTTGGAGAAAATGTTTTTTGCTCATATGAAATAAGTTTTTGCTGATATGGGGGGAAAGCACAGTTAGAGGACTTTTTTTTGTTAAAATTAACAAATTTTGCAGATATGCAAATAAAAATAAAGAAAATGAATGAAAAAATAACGAGTAAGGGTTTTGCTTTTTTCATAGTAGTGAGGTTTTGTTGTAGAGACGCGATTAATCGTGTCTGTACGTGAATTATTGATTAATCATTCACGGTTGCACGATATTTATATAAAGGAAAAAAGGGCGAAATATTTTAGTGTAATAAGAATTGCTTTGTTTTGTTGAAGGTTTTTGGTGGAAATAAGCTGTATGCAAGCCTAGTAGAGAAAATTCATGAATTTTCATTATGGCTAGATGAAAAAAAAAAGTGAACTTGCACTCTGGCAAATTCACTTTCCATAAATTTTTACATTAAAAAAAACAAAAATAGATTTTTTAAGTGTCAAGCACTAATTAATTGTGCATAACTTTGTCTTAAAGTATTGACCTTCATTGCTTTAATCAAACAAAGAGTCTCGTTTAATTATTGTGTAGTACTTATTGAAAAGGATTAGAGAATTTTTGATCTTTGATAAAATGCTCATCTGTAAGGGTATGTAAGAAAGCAATCAAGGCTTCTTTTTCTAAATTAGTCAAACCAAGTTGCTGCGGTAGACCATTGGCCCCTTTGAATTTGCTATCCAAATTTTCATGTGGACGAATGTTGCTGTCGTAATGGTCAATGACTTCCATTAAATTGGCGAAACGCCCGTCGTGCATATAGGGTGCGGTGAGTGCGATGTTTCGCAAGCTTGGTATACGGAACTGACCTCTACCCATTCCCTCATCGGCATAATCTAGGTCTAAACCGATATTGGTTGTGCCTCGTGTATTTCTATATCCATCCAACTCATCGAATGGGATATTATCCATATCGCCAATGATTATATTATCAAAGCTAGAGAAGCTATTTGCTCTGTTAGGCGCAGCAAAATTTGCTCCTCTATGACAACTAGCACATTGTAGCCGTTGACTAAAAAAAAGTTCTCTCCCCAATTGCTCTTTGGGAGTAAAATCAGCAAAATTGTTTTGCAGTCCTCTATCAAATGGACTATCATAAGACAACATAGAACGCAGGAATTGTGATAAGGCATCGCCAATTCGGTCTGTTGTAATTGCGTTAGTACCAAAAGCCTTTTCAAATAACGCTGGATAGTAGTCAACCGCAGTTAACTTTAGGGGTAATTTATCTAAAGATTCCATACCCATTTCTATATGGTTCTGAACAGGTTCTAAAACAAGGTCTTGGATAGAATGAACGCGAGAATCCCAGAATAATTCCTCATTTAACACAGGATTAGCAATGCTCATACTGTTGCGTTTGGTCATTTTGCCTTTAAAGCCCTCGCTAAATACTTTACCATCGGCAAAGGCACGCGATTGATGATGACAAGAGCCACAAGCAACTCGATTGTTCAATGATAGTTGTGGATCATAGAATAATACACGGCCAAGTGTTGCACCATCATCGGTAATGTTTAACGCTTGTTCGGGTGCATTATTAGAGTTGTTTTCCTGAAAGGTCATGTCCTCATGATTAGAGCGCAACTCCTGCTTAAAGTGATTGGGTAAATCTTGGGGGGTATAGTGAAATGGCACATCTGGCAATTGTAAGGTCAATGCTTGTAATGAACCTATATCTTCTTTTTGGCATCCCCACATACATAGGATAATGCCTAATAAAATACTACTGCTTGCTATAATTTTTTTCATGATTGGATATAGTTTGAAGCACAGAGGAATATTTGAGTTTGGAAGGTTACAAAATTACAAGATTTTAAAGTTTTTATTAATAAGCTTTAAAGCCAATGTTCTTTCTTTTCCTAATCAAAACTCAATGAAGTTATTATTATTTTAATCAATAAAATAAAAAGTGAACTTAATTCTAACTTGACAATGGTATATTAAGGATATACTTGATATTACTCCTAATACTTTAATTTTAAAATTGCTTTTTAGCTATTTAGACTTTTAGATATTTAGCTGTTAGAAATCAAAAACTGAGAACAATTTATTAAATGGTAATTCTTATTTATTTTATTGATTATTAGCTTTTTACAAGAGCTATAACAGCTAAAATATTCGTCACACAAATAATCCTAAAAAGGAAATAACTATAAGAAAAAACGCCTAATCACGAATCACTAATCTACGAATCAACGTTTTCAACAATACTCATTTAGTTAAATCAATACTTTTAAATTGAAAGAAAAGTCTAATGTACCATTGTCAAGCTAAACTCTAAAGGAATAATAACTTTATACAAGATACACTATTTATGCTAGATAGTCAAGAAAAATTTTACTTTTAACAAATAATTGGTTTAGGTTTGGTAGAGGTGATTCATGTAAAGACGATTCAGGAATCGTTACTACTTTTTGGGTAAACTAACGTTAAAATAAACCGAAACAGGTGGTATGACTTGTGTAAAAAAGCCAGAGTTTCCACTAGCACCTGTTACCCATGTAGCTTCTGTAGACAAACTAATGTACTCTGAAAATAAATATTCAAAGCCTAAGGAAAACCCAATGCCGATGCCAAAATCATCGGAGTTATTGTTAATGGAAGGCGTATTGAAACTACCTCCAAATACCACAAGGTCAACACCTCTACTGTATCGCCATTTGGAGTTAACCTTCCGCATTCTTTCCCAGCCAATTTTAATATTTAGGTGAGAGTCATCCTCAATTTCATCATTAATATTCATGCCTATAGCTGCTCTAAAACCTCGCCCTCTTTTGCCAATTTTTTTGTAAAAAAAGTTATAAGGCCCTGTTCGGATACTACTCCTGTTTAGTGGAATTAATTGTACCAATAGAGGAGTTATATTCATACTGAACTGTTTAAAACCTTTTGGACCAAAAGGGTGCTGATGTTCTTGTGCTTGTGTTATAGTGGAATGAAATAACAGACAACAAGCGCAACATAAAGCCAGTAGGTATGTATTTGATTTTGAAAATAGTATGTTTATAGTCATGTATTTAGTTTTTAAAATCGCACATACAAATATAACCATTTAGGCACAGTAATGCTTGCTGTTTGATGCCAACTACTATCTTCTCTATCAAATAAACTGGTAAGAGAGAACTCTTCTTTTTCTACGCTATAGGTAGTAGTGGCATAAAAAGAGCCTTCAAAGCCCAAAAATAAGCGTTTGTTAATGTCAAATAAAACACCATAAACAGGGCCAGCACCTAAGCTATAGTCTGTTTGTGAGATAGTAATGACTTCGTTAGACAGTCGCGTTTTATTTTCATCACGTTGATAAGCTGTCAATACATCTACACCAAAGTAAGTAGTCCATCTTTTATGCAATTGCTGTCGCCATTCGTAGCCTGCTTTCAGATGTACGGCATTTTCGGAAGATGTATTGGTATTGATGTTGAGTTCGTCATCCTGTGATAATTTTACATCAAGGCCTAAGCCAAAACGCAAAGCCCTTTTTCTATTTTTTCCCACTATTTTAAACATAAAAGGAAAGTTGCCGGGATCAATATCAAAAGAAGAGGAGCCTACAAAACTAGCTATAACTGTTGTAACATTTAAACCCAATTCGATCCGTTTATAATTAATAGTGCCTAATTTTTCATCAACTATAATTTCTTCACCATCAAGAGCTATCTTGTCAGTTACAGTTGTACTATCTTCTTGTGCACATACTAGCTGTTCCACAGATAAAAAGAGAATAAGTAGTAGGAGCTGTTTCATATGATTTTCTATTATAATAAACTCATTAACGTAGCTTTTGCTGAAAGTGTTGCTTTTGTGGACATTCAATTAACTATGTATTTGCCTAAATAAAATAATCAGGCATCAACTGTGAATCAGGAATATTCGGATCAAATTTGTAATGACTTAAATCGGTGATGCCTTCGGTGGCAAGCACATCATCATCAATGAAAAAATTGCCTGTACAGCTTTTGCTATCTTTTGTAAGAATATAATAAGCAGCATCTCCCATAATTTCGGGTTTTCTACAAGTTTTCATCACCTGATCGCCGCCAAGCAAATTTTTAATAGCGGCGGTTGCAATGCCTGTTCTTGGCCAAAGTGCATTAAAAGCAATACCTTGTTTGCGAAACTCTCCTGCCATACCCAAAACGCACATACTCATCCCAAATTTTGCCATTGTATAAGCCACATGTCCTTTAAACCAACGTTCTTCCATATTTAAAGGTGGAGATAGATTTAATACATGTGGATTTTCTGATTTTAATAAATGAGGAATACATAACTTAGAAGTTAAATAAGTGCCTCTAGTGTTGATGTGATGCATTAAATCGTAACGTTTCATACTGGTTTGTAGGGTGCCAGTTAGCTGAATCGCACTAGCATTATTTACCACTATATCAATTCCGCCAAAGGTTTCAATGGTTTTGTCTACTGCGTTTTGTACCAATTCTTCGGAGCGAATGTCTACCACGACAGGAAGAGCTTTGCCACCTGCTGCCTCCATTTCTTCGGCGGCAGTGTAGATAGTGCCCGGTAATTTTGGATGTGGTTCAGCAGTTTTAGCAGCAATCACAATGTTTGCTCCTTCTTGTGCCAATCGTAAACCAATTGCTTTGCCAATACCTCGACTTGCGCCTGTTATAAAAGCGGTTTTTCCTTTTAATGTACTCATATATTTTTTTTGTTGGTTATAAAGTTTTGAAATTGTGGGTTTGGAGATTGTGAGCTTTGAGGCTGCGAGTTACTAATGTATTCAATAACTCAAAACTCAACAATTCGTAATTAAAAACGATTGAGTGTGTTAAGGATTTAGGGAATAGCAAAATGTCATTCAAATGAACAGTGAGCATTTACTTTTCCCAAAAATAAAATATCCTTTTTTTATTGGTTTTGAAGGGCGACCTTGAAAGTTTTTGCGTTAAGCGCGAAAAAGTTTCACCGTCTTGATTTTTTTTCTCTTTTTTATCAAGCAAAAAGAAAAAACCCTAGATAATCCCGACACTTTTTAAATTAAGGGGAATAGGTATTTATTATACGATTTCCCTCTTTTTTTGACACACTCAAAACGATTCGTAATTCGTAATTGATAATTCGTAATTTCTAATACCATCGCAAAATAACTTTTTTTAAGGAAAAAAGAATACACAATCTTTTTTTATCAAGATAAATAGGGAGCTTTTTTTGACAAAAAACAAAGTATAGCCTTTTTAGAAAAATAATTTTTATGTTTTAGTAATTGATAATCAATTTTTAGTATGTTTCAAATACCGTACTTATCAACCAAACAGTTTGTGTTTACTTTGATAGGTCGTGGATTCGTGATTAGTAGATTAGTGATTCGGGCAAATTGATTGATCGCAATTATTTTTAAGTGACTTGTGTAACGACAGCTTTAGCTGTTAAAGTTCTTATAAATAATTAATAATCAAAAATTGATAGCTACAATAAAGTTCAAAAAATAATTTCCAATTTCTGCTCTCTAATCGCTAATTTCTAAAAAGCTAAATAGCCAAAAGTCTAAATAGCTAAAAGGCAATCTCACAACCAAAGTGTTAAGAAGAAAATGAAACATACCCATTTTTCAATAAAAAAAAATAAGCAAAATTAAATAAACTAAAAAATTTACAAACTCAATTTTACATAATTGCCCTGTTCTCTGTTTGCCCTTATCTTTGAGGATGTCAGGTAATAGCTAATGCAGTTTAGTAGAAGGAGATTCTAAGTTCAAAAGCATCAAAAAACAAACATAATATCCTGTTTTCCGTATATCTTTTTTTAGATGCTGTAAAAAATAATATTTTCCCCACCACCTACACAAACAACGTATCCACTTAGCTCATAGAAAGAAACATTTTAAGTGCCAAAGCACTATTGAATTATGCACTATTTTAATGTAAAGTATTGATAACCAATGCTAATTTAAAAAAGTGCCGTTTCATCGTGCCTACTATTGTAGCATTATTTGAGTACTTACAACACCCATTTTTCAATCAATCACTAAAAAATTAAACTAATGAAATCCAACATTCAAAACTTAACCCTATTTGCCCTTATTTGTGCATTAGGAATTTTCTCCAGTTGTCAAAAAGAAACACCACTACCTACCAGCTTAGGTTGCGACATTGATTCGGATTTAGTTTTAACTAATAATCTTGATGCTGCCGTAGATTATACGGTAGATTGTACTGTTCAGGTTAATGGGCAAATGACCATAGAAGCAGGAACAGTGATTGAGTTTGCCAATGATGCAGGTTTTGAATTTACAGACGAAAGCAGCTCTGGAATTATTGTAAATGGAACGGCTGATAATCCCGTAATTATGCGTGGAACGTCCTCAGCATCAGGCTCTTGGAAAGGCATTTACATTAAAAACATCAACCCACTCAACGAATTAAACTACCTCACTATTTCGGGAGCAGGCAGCAGTTCCTTCAACGGTTTGGACATTAAGGCAGGTATTAGAGTGGGTAATGTAACTGCTCCGGGGAAGGTAAAAATACAAAATTGCACCATTGAGAACAGTGTTGGTGATGGCATTTATGTTTCTGCATATTCGGATGACAATGCGATAGACGGTTTTTCTAACAATATGATTCGCAACTGCACCAACTATCCAGTCAACTTGGCGGTAACACATATCGGCAGCTTAGATGGAAATACTATGTATATGGGCAATGGAGTAGATAAAATTTATGTACACAAAGGCAATCGAAATGATTTATTAGGCGATCATGTATGGACAAGTCCGGGGATACCAATTTTGGTAAATGAAGATATTGAAGTAGGTTATTTTGAAAAAGCAGGTTCATTAACCATTAAAGAGGGGGTAGAACTGGAATTTCAAAGCGACCGTTCTTTGTATATTTCACAATGGGCTTATTTTATAGTGGAAGGAACAGCAGAAAATCCAGTGAAAATGGTAGGGGAAACCCCCGTTTTAGGGGCATGGAAAGGTATTTTCATTGTTTCTAATGATGCACGTAATAACATCAACCAAGCCATTATTGCACATGGCGGTAGTTCTTCACACAATGGACATGATGTTAAAGCACTTATTCGCTTAGGAAATGTTGGTAGAGATGTTAAATTGGCAGTATCTAATAGTATTTTGTCGGATAGCGACTGCGTGTATAATCGTTATGTGGATAGCGATGTTCGCTTGGTGGAAAGTAATGTTAGCAAAGATAATTTCACTACTGAATATTGTGATTTTTAGGGGGAGACGTAAGATTTAAGATATAAGACTTTTTTAGTCAAAAATTTAAAAAGCTCATTGACTTAGTAGAGTTGATGGGCTTTTTTACATTTGAAATACTTGCTTTTCAACTCAAGACTTGAAAAAACTTTTTTTTATTTAGGAAAAAAATAGTATAAGTAAGTAACTAGACAAAATTAAACAATCATTGAATTTCTCATAAATTGTTAATAGTGAGTTAATTATCTCACGTCTCACGTCTCACGTCTCACGTCTCACGTCTCATGTCTTAAATCTTAAATCTTAAATCTTAAATCTTAAATCTTAAATCTTATGTCTAGGTACTTAACTGAACTGAATTAAACAATACTTCAACTTATTATTGTAGATTACTTATGTCAGGCTTTTAATAAATAAAAGGTTATCTTAAATCTCCTGTCTCACGTCTCGTATCTAAAATCTCAAAACCAACAAAAAATATGAAAAAAATAGCAGTCTTTACCTCTGGCGGCGATGCACCGGGTATGAACGCCTGTATTCGAGCGGTTGTTCGCAATGGCCTGTATCATGGAATACAAATAGTAGGCATCAAACGAGGCTATGAAGGCATGATTGACGGCGACTTTGAGGTGATGTCCTCTCGTTCAGTAAGCAACATCATTCATAGAGGAGGCACCATTTTAAAATCAGCTCGTAGTCAGCGATTTAGAACCGAAGAAGGAATGAAATATGCTTATCAAAACCTAAAAGCGGAACGCATTGATGGGGTGATAGCCATTGGTGGAGACGGTACTTTTAAAGGAGCAAAAGAGTTTTCGGACAAATTTGGCACCTCATTTATTGGCATTGCAGGCACGATTGATAACGACTTATATGGAACAGACTATACGTTGGGCTACGACACAGCCATCAATACGGTGGTGGAGGCGATTGACAAAATTAGGGATACAGCACACTCGCACGACCGATTGTTTTTCATTGAAGTAATGGGGCGAGATGCGGGTTTTATTGCCCTAAATGCAGGCTTGGCAACGGGGGCAGAGGCGATTTTAATTCCCGAAAGTGTAACTAACTTAGAGCAGTTGATCGAAAATTTAGAATATGGCTGGCGGCGCAAAAAAACGTCTAGCATTGTAATTGTCGCAGAAGGAGATGAGGCAGGCGGAGCATTTGAAATTGTGCAAAAAGTGAAACCCCATTTGTTGAATCACTATGATATTCGCGTAACCATACTTGGACATATACAACGAGGAGGCGCGCCTACTTGCATGGATAGGGTACGCGCTAGTCGGATGGGGGTTGCTGCGGTAGATGCACTTTTGGCAGGCAGAAAGGGAGAAATGGTAGGCATTCAAAATAATCAAATTACTTTTACCCCACTTGAAAAAGCCGTCAAACACGCATTAGAGGTGAACGCCAACTTGTTAAAAATTGCTGAAATTTTAGCTTTGTAAAACTTTCAGAGCTTTTTTAGGGGAAAAATATCCACTTTTTTTGCCCTAAAATGGGTGTTTTTTTTGCCTTGCTGTAAACAATGGATAGTTGTATTTTGGATTTTTATGCTATTCAAAGCATTGATAGTTAGTGTTTTATGGCGTTTGTGATTTTAGGTGCATAGCTCATTGAAGTTAAAAAGGGCTTTACTATGTCCAAAAAATGTACTCATAATTATTGAGCAAAATGCTTTATACTTGTAATATCAAACAGAAATACTAAAGATGCCTAAAATTTCATAGCTTATGAAAAATCCTTTTCTTTAAAAAAATAAGTACTATACAATAATTAAACAGTACACTTTGTTTGATTAAAATAATGAAAGTCAATACTTTAGAACAAAATTGTGCACAATTAATTAGTGCTTGGCACTTAAATATGAATGTTTTAGAAAAAAACATTCTTTTACAATGCTTTTTTTAGGCTAAAACACTAAGAACATCAAAGCATGTTCAACATCAAACCCACAATCAATCAAGATTGTGGGTTTATCTTCTTTCAAAAAATTTAATAAAGTACATTCTCTTCTGTTATTTGATAGGTTGGTTGAAGTGTTGTGTTACAACAATATTTTAACCACCTATTTTTTTTTCCTTTTTCTGCCAAAAAATTGATTCCTTCAAACTATAATAAAGCTTACAAACGTTGTTGTCAGTAGCATTGTATTATTGATGCTAACACTCCCTTATCCACAACATTGTTTTTTTGGGAAAATATATTTTTTAGTATGATGAAATATGATACAATTCTCTTTTTTGCCCTATCTTTAAAGCAATGGATAGGTCGTTTTTCGAGCGTGATTTGTTGCTTGTCCATCGGCTTTTTTGCTTGCTCAAGTAGCCAACAATTTACATCTATCCATAATCCTTTTCCCTTGTCAGTCAGTGGTTTACCTTATCAAACGCAGCCTTTATATTCCAACTCCTCACAATATATTACCAGCCTCGAAGCCCGTAGTGTTATTGAAGAGGTATTTAACGATGAAGGTATTCAACTAAGTGCTAATATACCATATAGGAAAAATAATACTTCTTTTGTTTTGGATGGCTATAGCCAAAAATATAATATTGGGTATATTTGGATGGACAAATTTAATTTAGAAGAAGATGCTTATATTTTATGGCATAAAAAACAGGGAAAAACCCAAAAAAGAGACTATCTCAAAGGCTTAAAATTTATGGCAACAAGTGACTATGCCAATGATGAAGTGCGAGCACAAGCCAAGCAAATTTTAGATATTTCTGACCAAGGGCAACAGGAGAAAATGTATTTGCATTTTATTCAAAAACAGCGATTAAAAGATATAATTGATGCAGATAAACACCCACTATTGACACAAGAAGCAACGGCAGCTCTAGACATTTCAGATGAAGACTCCACAGAACAACAGTCTGCCTTCAAAAAGGTATTTCAGATAGCCGAAATTGTTGATTTTTCCAATGATTTTGCCACCTCAACACATTTGCAAACCGCAAGCAAAGCTCTATTAGATATGCAAGACCAACAACAACAGCAAGTCGCTTTTGATAGTTTATTGCAGCGCAATAGGGATGAAAAAATGTCCTTGAACGAAGCATTGACCATTGAAAAAGGCATGCTAGAACAACAGGAATTTATCGCACTGATTAGCCAATTTGACGAGCGTTTTTCGTATAGTGATAAATATCATACTGCTTCGCAAAAAAAGAGAAAGCAACTAGATAAAATGAAAAATCCAGCAGAACAACTGCAATTAGCTTGGCAAATCAGCACGAATAAACGGGAACATCTCTTGGACAATCTAGCCAAAGAGGTACATTTGTATATTCGCTGGGCAAAACAGCAACAGGGCTTGTGAACGGTCTAATCCATCTGATTCGTAAAATTTGGCTCTATCAAAGCAGGCGGCAAATTCCCGTCTACCACTGGAAGATGTTTGCCCTTATATTTCATCGTAAACGCCCATTCCATTGTTTGCATAGCATCTGGCTCTAGGGTATAAGTCCATTTCACCTGCCCTTTACGCTCATCTTTTACCCCATCCTTCACATCCACATTCACCACTTCAATTTTATCAAAAGTAACATAAGGAATTTGATCCAAAATTTCAATGTTAATTGCTTGATTACAATTATTAGTTACATCAATTTTATAGGCAAGTCGCTCTTTAGTTACATTAGAAAACATCTGCTTGCGTTGTTTCAGCTTAATTTCAGTTCGTTTTATATTTACATTCGCATCTGCACCAAGCGATAGTTCCAAACCTTTATCCATTGCATCTCTTGTAACAAATGACTCTCCGATATATCTATTTTCGTAATAAATATTGATCGTACCATCCAACAAATTTAAGCCATCCCATTCCGTAATTTTTGCCAATAAAAACACGGTAGGGTCTAACTTAGGAATACAAAAATGCTTAAAGTGAGCTTTCAATCTTTCTTTTACAATGTCTAAAGTATAAAATTCACCATTAGATTTAATGGTATAGGTAGAAGGGATAAGAAATTCAACACCTCGCCCCATGCGTTGCATTTTTTTTGCACTTTTTGTACTGTCTACTGCTGCCAAAGTCTTTTTAGTAGAATCTTTAAGGGTTGTTTTTGGAGAAATATAAGTTAAGATATTTTTTAATAATAAATCATTTTCAACTGTACATGCTACATTTTTATCCTTTTTTAAAGAATCTTGAACAGCCAAAGGAGTAGGTTTCTGTTGTTTACTACTATCTTCAAGTAACAACATATCGAAAACAAATTCCTCATTAGTGCTCGCTATTAATTCATATATTTCAGGTTCTTCTTTATTTTTGTTTAAATCCAACTCACCAATAGAAGGCAATTTTGTTCCCCATATGCTAGACGTTCCTAGCCGCAAACTTACATTTTTCCAAGCTACACCCGTATTGTTGTAGACTTGCGCTTGATATTCCCAAAAAACAGGAGCTTGCAAATTTTTAGCCCTAAAGGTATAATTCGCTTTCCAATAAGCTTCCTTTACTCGATAAGAGATATGAAATTCACATACATTTTTCATATCTGCTTTTACCTGTAAGGCAATTTCGGACATTGGAGCTTCCACCTGCAATTTATCTAGCTTATCCCTGAGTTTTCTTCGTTCCCTATTTTTTACTTTCAAAGATTTTTCTATCACATGCAAAGTGTCATTAATCGCTTTAAAACGCTCTCGATAAAATTTAGCTGTTCTTTTCAATTGAAACAAAGAAACAGCCAATTGACCTTTCAAAATGACATTATTTTTTTCCAAAATGGCTCGTTCTCGTTCATAGCCACGTTTATAACTATTCAGTTCATTAATCTTGTCATTTACGTTTTCCAAATTCGATTTCATACGAGAAATATGCGGCAAATCTTCCTCATTATCGCGTAGGGTATGTGACAACACCTTCGCACTGCCATCAGTGACAGTAATAGATAAACTTTTGGGGTCTACTTTGGTAGAAATACCCTTGAGTAAAATTTCATTTTGACCTTTTTCAACGAGAACATCTTTAACAACACGATGAATTTCTGCACCATCTCCAAAGAGTGTCACTCGCTTAATTTCACTTTCTAAAGTAGTTGTTGTAGCAATTGCTTGAAAACCTAAAAAACAAAAGCAGAAAGTAATCAATAGTAGTTTGTTCATGTTTAGAGGCAATTTTGGCGGTTATTAGTATTAGCTATTTTACTTTTTTATAGAAAAGGAAGGAGGCTTATGACTTTTTTGCATAATAGTTTATAAGATAGGGGAATTTTTTTTGATTCACAAATAATTAATTACCAATTACTTTTTGATTAAAATAAAATATTATTCTAAGATATTGGCACTTATTTTTTATCAAAAAAAAAGACTTTCTGTTTTACAGCTAAAAACTTATATGATAGTGGTCGTTTGGTGCAGTTTCACAAAGTAAACAAATAATTGCCAGAAAAACAAGGGTTTCTGACTTTTTTATGACAATTCTTGATGCGATAAATGACGACTTTTATTGTTTAAATAGTGTTGTAAAAGCTTTGTTAGCTAATTTATGAATTATTTTTTTAATGTGAGAATTGAAAATTATTTGGTATATTTCAAATACTGTACTTTTCCACCAGACAGTTTGTAGTTATTTTAACAGCTCATGGATTAGTGATAGGTAGGTTAGTGATTCATTTTTGGGCGTTTTTTACTGATTGATTTCTTCTTTTGGAATGTTTTCTGTAACGAAGGCTTTAGCCCACATAATACTATAAAAATCAAAAGCTTATATCCATTAGGAAAATTAAAAAGTGATTTATTTTAACTAATTTCTAAATAGCCAAAAAGCCAAAAAGCCAAATATCCAAAAATCTAAATAGCCAAAAATCCAAATAGCCAAAAAGCCAAATAGCCAAAAAGCCAAAAGTCTAAAAATCTAAATAGCCAAATATCAATTTTAAAAGCAAAGTGTTAGGATGATAATGAAACATATGGAACTAAGTACTAAAATCCCATGATAAAAAAACAGCCATTACCTTTTTAAAAGAAAAAAATAATGGCTGTTTGATTTATGAAATTAACAATTCAATAAATTAATCGTTCATCAAATCATCATTTTAGTATTATGCTGTTGCAACTACTTTGTTAACAGGATGCGTTTCGGGTAATTTTTGGGCAATTTTTACCGCTTCAGTAGCCACTACAGGATGCCCCCAGCCGCTTTTGCTTTGTCCACTTTCGATGTCATACACAATATTATCATCACCAGTAGGACTTACGCCAGCAGGCACATGGTCTAGCCCAAGCGCGTGACGCAATTTCCAAGCAATATTGTGGTCAGCAGCAGAACTATCGCCACTCACACCAATACCGCCAACAAGTGTGCCGTCTGCATTGTATAGAGGCAGGCCGCCGCCAAACACATTCACGCCGCCAATACGATGCCCAACCATTGGATCCGTTGCCGTTCCGATTTGTTCGGCATCGCCACCATAAGCGACATTTGTAGCGACAGGATTGCTATGTTGCAAACCGAACAGGCTCCCGCCCGGCTGTACGGCAGAAAATAAATTGGCAGTGGATAAGGCAAAATTGGGCAAGCTAAACGCATTGGCTGTATTGGCTTTTTGCGCCGAAATAACGCGACTGCCCGGCCACTGTTCGCCTCGATTACTGCCCGAATGTGCAACCGCTTTAACCGTACCGTCACGGTCTACAATGGTTGCCCACATATGAAAGCCGAAACCGCCATTTGCTTGTGCAACGATTTCTGCTAAGGCTTTCTGTACTGTTTCATGAGATGGTAATTGGTGGTTCATGCTTCTCTGATAATTTTTTAGGTAAAGAAAAATGATTTAAGTTGCTACTAGACATGAGACATGAGACATGAGACATGAGACATGAGACATGAGACATGAGACATGGTTCATGAGATTGAAAGAGCATTATCTAATTAAAATTTATTCTCATCTATTTTGCAAGATATACTATTTCAGGCAAATAAAAAAGATTTACTTGACAAAATAATGACTTCTTGTTATGTGAGTGAATGAATAAATTTAGTGATTTATATTGATTTTGTATTTAAAATAATACTGTAATATCTTCGCCCCAGTCAAATTTTTTGAGGGTATATTGTTCATTGTTAAAGTAATAAGTGAAGCGGAGCCAAACAGGTTGTTGTTTGTATTTGAGTGCGTAGGTATATCTGAGTAAAAAATCGCCGACCTTTTCTTCCTTTGCAAAGTCCGCACCAATGAGCTCACCATACTGCTCGGTAGCTGTGGTTAAAAAGCCTTTTACATCTTCCTTTATAGCTTCAAAGTTTTGAACATCAGTATCTTGTAAATTTTTTTCTATTAAAATTAAAGCTGCGGTTTTACGTCCATTTTCAAATAAATTCATCACATCATCTGATAAGCGGTTGGCATCATCTTCGCCGCGTAAGTTCTTTTCTTGTGCCCAAACAGAACCTAATTGCATAGCTAATAACAAAATAAAAAGGAGGAAAAAAAATTTTCTCATGTTTATGTTTTTATTGTTTAAGAATAAATTATGAAAGATGGGTGAGTGTATTCTATTTTTTTCGCAATAAATTTGCCAATCCTTTTGTACGAAAAAAAGAAAATTTAGGTACAATAATTATGGTAGAATTACTAAAGGTCGGGAATAATAAAAGAGAAGAACGCTCGTTTTTTATGAAATATTAAAATTTATGAATTGTAAAAATGACGTGAATAAATTTCTTATTAAATCAATGATTTTAATAACTATTTTCTGTAGTTTTTTTGTAGTAAATAGAATTATAAATCAATGTATGTTTTACAATATGGCACTTCCTGTTGAATCTTGTAATGTGCTGATTGCAGGTGACTCACATGTGATGTGTGCCCTTGACCCAGAACAATTTTATTCGGCAGAGAACATAGCTCAATCTGCCGAACCCTACGTATTAACTTATTGGAAATTGGATTTTCTTTTTAATAAAATAAAAGTGGATACATTATTATTAGGATTTGCTCATCATAATATATCTGAATTTAATGATTTTAAATTTTCTCATCAAAAATGGGCTACAAATATTTTTACTAAAAGTTTATTGATTGGAAAGATACATTCATTACAAGATATTTCTGTAGACTACACAAGTTATTTGTTGACCTACATTGAGCGGCTTTGTCGTTTTCCTCACAAAAACCATTTTACTTTTATAGGGCGTTATGAGCCTAAAATAAAGAGCGATGTTAGTAATGCTGACAAAACCATTCAACGTCATTTTTATTTTCAGGAAAAAGAAATTGGGGTTTCCGCTATTTCACTCAATTATCTGGATGCTATTTTTCAATTATGTGAAAAACACAATGTTTATTTAATTTTAGTAACGCCCCCAGTCCATCATAGTTATTTTAGTAAAATACCTGATAGGCATAAAGAGAACTATGATTCTTTGAAAGAGCAGTTAACACAGAAGAATATTCCTATATTAGATTTTAGCCAAGATTTTTATGCAGATACTTTTTATTATGATTCAGATCATTTGAATGTTAAAGGAGCTAATAAATTTTCGGAAACCATAATACGTGAATTGAGTAATGGCCTATAGTTTTTTACAATTTATAGTTCAAAAGTTCTTGATAAACCGCTTCACACTCTTCCCATAAATCCATTAAATGTGCTTCTAACTCAATATGCTTAGGTTGATAAGGGCGAAAAGTGGTCGTTTGGGCAACTTTCTGATACCAATTTCTAGCCGTCCAAGGGCCATCCGTTGGTTGGATACCTTTTTTCCAGTGTAACATAGACTCCGAAAATTCGATATTTACCGCCTCACAAAGTCGTTCTAAGGTTTGTTTTGGATGCATTTGCAAATCTTTTGCATCAATAACAGGCGGGGGAGAACCGATGCGATTTTTGGTATAATGAAATAGGTTTAACAAATTGGGAAAGCCTAAAAGCAGTTGATTAACCACAGGCCATGCCTTTAAGTAAGAATGAATGACTTTCTTTGGGTTTCTAATTAAAAAGCAATTGGTGAAATGATGTGTCCAGTCTAGGGGAATATCAGGTGGAATATAGGCTGCCATATGTTTTTGATAACAAATAGTGTAAGGTGTCGGTGGAGGCGTGAGTATTTCAGTAAGTTTTTGTTGCCAAGCCTCTTTTGGTAAAATAACTGTGGCTATATCATTCCAATTTCTATTTTGATACTCCTGAATGTCTACATCATCACTTTCAAGATAAGCCACATTAAAAGGCTCATCCAGAACGGTGGTATCAGGGCGATTACCCCATGCACGCATCAAAACGGTAGACAAACTTCTAGGTGTTGACCACATGGCAATGCGTTGAATGTTTTTTGTAGAAGATGGCATCGAATTTTTTTTAATTAACAAAATGGCAAAAATGTTAAAAATAAATTTAAAAGGGTACACACACAAATTAAGCAAGAAGTTTTTTTGGGTGTTAACTTGCTTTGTTTAGGGGTAAATAGGTTTAAATATTGCTGAATCCCTCGCCGAAAATAGGGTCTGTAATTCCATGATTGCCTTCGGCGACTTACTTTTTGCAGTCGCCCAAAAAGTAAGCAAAAACGCTTGTCAAAAATATCGTTCTTGCGCTTCAGGCCTGCGCTTTGCTACCGATTTTTGACCTGCCTGCGCTTCTTTTTCGTAAAGCAGATTCATGAATCCGAAAAAAAAACGGATAACTTTTGTGAACCCTTCTGAAAAAATAAACCTATATTAATTAACAAAATGGCGAAAACGAAAGGTAGAGGTAGAAACGATTCATGAATCGCCTTGATCATCGGTATCACTATCCTCCGCCACAATGGACTGCACACTATTCCGAAAAAGCAGATACAAACCCATGGTAGACACCAAAATAAGCACAATTGGTAACAATTGAAAGCTACCTTCTAAACTAGGATTTTTCAAAAATTTCCAGAGTTCTTGCACGTTTTTACCCGCCACAAAAAATACTAGGGTACGCGGCAACATACCGATGATAGTACCAAGCAAATATTGTCCATAATGTATGCGAATGGTGGACAGTGCTATATTCATCATGGCAAAAGGCAGGACAGGAGAGAGGCGAATAAAAGCCACTAACCATATTTGTCGGTCTTTCATTTTTTCAAAAATGCGGTCATAAGGGGGCTGTTGAAAAAAAGAAGCACCAACAATCCATTTATTAAGGTATTTACCCAATAACAGACCTAACAAACAGGCAATAGGATAGGCAATTAATAAGGCAGGCAGACCTTGCCATGAAAAAAAGTAACCCGTAATAATGGCGATAAAAGTGGTGGAAGTTAAGGCAAAAGTCATGGTGAAAATACTGACCAATGTAAACAATAGTAAAATGTGTAATTCATTGTTTAACAAGTGCTGATATTGGAAGAGGAGGTAGGTAATTAAAGAAGAGCAAACCACTGGAATAATGACAAATGCCAATAATAGAGCAGCAAATCGCGCATTACTGCCCTTGTCAAGTGTAGGGGGGAGGAGTTTTTCAAGAAATTTTTTCAAGGAGGGAAATTTTTTAGAGTGAGAGAATATGGCTTTTTAGCCTTTTGAAATCACAAATCTACAAATCACCATTCCCAAAACAAAAATAGGGAAAAGAATCTATTAGTTCCCTTTCCCTATTTTAATTTTCTATCTCACATCACTTATCTCAAATCTCTCGTCTCAAATCTTCCGTCTTACCAATAAAACTAATTGACACCTGAGAATATATCGGTCGTATTTAGATGCTCTTGTAATGGAAGCAGATTGATTTCATCTTTGAGTCGTCCATTCCGCACAATGTCAATACGGTTGAGCATATAGATTTCGCCGTCTTGGTTCCAGCGATAAATGATGCCGAATTTTCTGGATACAAGTACATAATCGCCATAGCCAGAATGTTTATTGTGCATATCAGAAACATATATTTTGTTGATCTTGCGATCAAAGCCTCTGAATGGGGCATTTACATCATATAGTTTTTTGATAATGTAATCACCCATTAAAAATTCCTTCTGGCCAGTGTTAAATTTTGGCAATAATACATACACCAAAGAATCAGAATCGCGGCAGTGATACGACACACAGTTGGCATTGGAATATTCAAAGACAGCCCGATCATTTCCAAAAAACATCATCGTGTCAATGTATACCTGATCATCGCCCATGCGCGCCATGTTGGTCCAATAACGGATTTCGTAAATAGCGTTTGGAACAAAACCATTGTCGGGAGCAGCTACCGCACCGTCTCCTCGTTGTGCAAACACGCTTGCTGCACTTAAACAGAGTAAACAAACAATTAAAGCTTGTATCTTTCTCATAGAAAAAAAACTAGTTTTAGTTAAACAATTTGGAAACGTAATTTAAGAAATGATATTTTAAATATTTATCATTTCCAATTAGTCACTATTAACTCAAAACTATAGATACAAAGATACTTTAAAAGTTTAACTGCTAAAACTTGAAATAACCATTAACATAAGTTTAACAATTTAGTGATAAAATCTTTGTTAAAAAGCTTGTTTTGAGCTAATTATTTATGATAATTTATTTGTTTTATTTTGTTTGCTATCTGCCCTCTACCTAATAGGGGAGAGCTGAACAAGTCTAATATTTAATGAGTATACTTGATGATAGCTATGCAAGCTTTTATAGCCAAAATTTGTACCAAAAATGCATTTATCGAAAATTTTTTAAATATGATACGTAAAAAAAAAGCAATAATCAAGCTTTTAAAAAAGGTGTTGTGATGCTTGCCTAAACAAAAGGGGAGAAAAAAAGGAAGAATTGAGAGCGTAGTGTTTTTTGAGATAGAATAAATATTTAATTTTATTTATTATTGCTTGATAGTTATTGTTTTAAAATGTGTTTTTTTAGGTGTTTAATGGGAGAAACAATAATGAAAGAAGGGAAAATCTTTTGTGCAAAACAAAAAACTTTCCCTTTTTGAATAAATACTTTAGTAAACAGATGTGATATGTGAGCTTTGTTTTGATAATGAATAACTTATCTCCTATCTCACGTATCTCATCTATTTATTCAAAACCTGTAAAAATATCAGTTGTCATAAGGTGCGACTGTAATGGGAGTAAGTCTACTTCGTCTCTAACCTTGCCATCACGTACTACATCAATACGGTTGAGCATGAAAATTTCGCCGTCTGAGTTCCATCGGAAAATAATGCCGAAGTCTCTGGAAGCCAGCACATAATCACCCAAACCGTTGTCTTTATTAGCCATATCCGACACATAGGTTTTGTAAATCATGCGGCTAAGTCCTCTGAATTTAGTGAGTACTTTATGCTGTTTTTTGACAAAATTACCGCCCATCATCCACTCTCTTTCGCTGGTTGAAAACTTAGGCAATAACACATATACTAATGAATCTGAAGAACGACAATGATAGGAAACACAGTTGGCATTAGAGTATTCAAAAACAGCTCGGTCGCCAAAGAACATCATTGTGTCAATGTATACCTGATCATCGCCCATGCGCGCCATGTTCGTCCAATAACGGATTTCATAAGTAGCACCGGGAACGTACTCTTCCTTCATAGATACTGCACCATCGCCTTTCTGGGCAAAAACACTGGCGGTTGTTAGACATAATAAACAAATAATCAGAATTGGTATCTGCTTCATAAAAAAAGTTTTTTTGTTAGCAATTAAAATGTTTAAGGATTAAAATATGAATTTGTTGCTTGTCCAAAACATCATGTTTAAGACGATCTTTGTATAGATTGTTTTAAGGGCTAAAGGTTCAAAACTAAGATAATTTAGCTAAAAAATCGTTGCATCTTCTTTGCAAATTTACGATTTTAAATCAATACCACTCAATATTTATGAGTTTTTTGTAATATGAAATAGATAGCGGAGTTTGTTATAAAAAAACTTTGAGAAAAAAAAATATTTTGAAAAATAAAAAAGCCATAAAAAGGTCATTAAATTTTTGTTTTGACAATGTTATAATATGTTAATAAAATAATCTTTTTGGAAAAGAAATGTATGAATGTAAAAGATGGGCAATTTAGATGGGTTTTAAGTAAAAAACTAGAGAAACTTTCTGTTTGTTGAATGTAAAGAAGATATAAGAAAAGGATAAAAAATGCTATTGACATATTTTTGTCTGTCTATGATGGGGAGATAGTGTTTTTGTGATAATGATTACTTTTATATTTATTCAATTTTGGTGCCTAAAATTTTGATGAATAAAATTTTTTGTTTGATACTTAATGTTATTTAACTTGATAGCATGTTTTTTAGCTTAAAAAGTGAAAGTTTTTTAGGGGCAAATCAGCGAAATTGATTTTTTTTTGTAAAAAAAAGTACTTAAAAATACCAAAAAGATTTTTTTTTTTACTCGAAAAAGAATTACTTAGCAAAAAATAACAAAAACAAGTACTTTGTTATGCACTTTTTTTGTCATATTTTGTGAAATTGTAATATCTATAGTTACATAAATGCTAACTTTACATCCAAAGTTACACTAACGAAACTGTATTCCCACCAAAAAAGCATTACTTAATTGTCAGCGCATAACAATAGAAAATATTGTTTGCTCTTGAACAACTAAATACTACTAGAATAAAATTTTATTCACTTGCTGTGTATAAAGCACTATTAATTGATATAAAATTTTAGCTAAAGTCTTATGTCAATTGTACTTTATTTTTTTGAATAATTAACTACTTAAAGTTATTTGATATTGCAAGCCGTATTTAGTTGGTTTAGGAATGTAAAGCTAATATACTGAACCATACAATCAGAATGAGTTTGTCATAGAAAGAAGGTTTTTCGGCAAAAAAACAAAAAACTGGTTCAAGGTATTATTTGCAACATTCTTTTAAATTAAAATTTAAGTGATTAAATAAACCTAAATAAATATTGTTTTTTTAAATGGTTGATGGCAAGTTCATCAACTACCATCATTCATTTATTTATAAACTTGCTTTATGCGCTAATTGCTTGTTTATAAGTATTTTAAGAATGGATTTTTACATTATGATTTGAATAGCTGCCTAAAAACTTCAAAAACTAATTTATTGAATAATATAAATCCGCGCTATCATGAGAATATTATTAATGGCTATTTTATTTAATTTTTTCGCACTTACTATGTCTACAAATTGTTTATATGCACAAATTGTAGAAGATGCAGAAGAACAGCAGGCAATGGAAATGGAAGATTTGAGGTTAACACAAAGCAATGAATCCATTTTGTTATTTGATGAAACGCAAAGCGAGACAATGCCCAAAAAAGTTAACTTCATTTTTGAAATGGATTACAGCAGTAGTAAACATTACTTTACCGAAGCAGATGCTCAAAAATTAAAGGATTTTTTGGTATACAGCGATCAATTTTTAAGCTGTAATAGTGACAATTTTAGTGTAGTTAGCAAAACTACAGAACAGGAAGAAGAACGCTTGGTAGAGGTAGTAGATGAATTGGAAGATGCAGGTTATGAAGTGCGACAATTGCGCTATGAAGAAGAAAAAAATAAGGTTGTATTTACCTTATGTAAGGGAGCTCCTGCCGAAATGGAAGAACTGGTGGACAATGCAGTAGAGGAGTTTATGGAGGAATCTAGTACGACAACTGCCGAAGTTGAGGAGCAAGAAACATGGGACTGTGAGGTTTGTGACCAAATACAGTATAGCAAAGAGTTGCTTCGTAAATTTGATAATGTAGACTATGGCGGCGAGCTTATTTTTGATGAATGGAATCCAGTGGAGGAAACATTGGAAGAAGGCAATAAAGAGGATGTAGTAGAACAACTACAGGAAGAAGATTAAAAATGGGAAAAGTATAGTTGCCGATAATTAACGAACTTGGTTTTCTGTCAACATAGTGAAATGTCATGACCCCACCAACTTTTTAGTTTTCAACTTTTTGCTCAAAAAAAAGTCATAAGTGTCCAACAAATCTATTTTTATGGAACGCAATAAAGAAAATAGTGTTGTATATTTATATATTGTGGTTCAAAAAACAAATAATCAATACTTATGACCCATTTTTTTGAAGTTAAACAATCAGCTTGCCTACTTACTCTCTCACTCTTTTTACTATTATTCACTCATTATCAAGGGATTGCACAAGATGAAAATAGCGATACTTCTTGCGACCAACTCTATGAATGGGTGCTCATCCCAGAAAAAGAAGATTCTGCCTTATCCAAGATTTCTTTTTATGAAACAGACTTATTAACCCAATTTTACACTCAACAAAATTGCCGGGCGGTTTGGTATGATAACCAAAAACAATGGATGGATATTGACGCTTTTTTGCAGGTGCTTCGCAGTACTCGTCAACACCGCTACCACTTAGCAGCCATCGAAAAACGCTACACTGAAGTTCGTACCCTCTATGAGCCATCAGGTTTGTTTGACTTCAATAAATTAGATATACTAGACGTATTGTTAAGTGATGCAGCCTTGCACTATGCACATAAACTATGGCAAGATGCGCGGATTAGACAGGGCAAGGCTCCCATTACAGATGTAAATTCCCTTTCTGCATTAAATGACGAACTCTCCTATGTGTTGGAAGGGGGGGCAGTCGTGGAGTTTTATGCTGCTTTGCAACAGGGCGATATTAAACATTTAGAGCAAACGGCGGTTGTGCATGTGGAGGCAGAAAAAAACTTGGCTAAAAGCCGACAGGATTCCCTTATCCAACTTAAAAGCCAACCCGTTATTACCGTAGATGATATTGAAAAAGACGAGAAAACACCCAAAGTTCCAACTGTCAATGACCGTATTTTGGCAGATTATGTCAAGTTTCTAAGCGATCACCCCGATTCCCTAGTTTTAGACGAAAAAATATATCGTGTTAAAGAGTTGGCTAATTTCTACAAAGACAATAACTACAGCCCCATTTGGCATGATGGCAAAGAAACCAACCCCATTGTTGAACAGTTGATGCGAAGTGTGGCAACTGCCGAAGCCGAAGGGCTAAATCCCGATGATTATCATTTCCCGAAATTATCAGAATTGTATCAAGCTTTAGCCGAGATTTACAAAAATAAACAAATTCCACTACCTGTTTTCCTTACAGAAACAGAATTGCTATTTACGGATGCAGCCCTGCATTACGGACAGCATCTGCGAACAGGTAAAGTAAATATAGACTCTTTAGGCTTGCATTATGATGTGAAGCGAGAGCGCGAAAATTTAAATTCACTCCTACAAACTACCGCAGACCAACGTAGTATACCTACCTTTTTTGAATATGCAAAGCCCAAGCATCCGATGTATGCTAGACTAAAAAAACAGTTGGCCGAAGCTAAAAAAGATTTGACAAGCAAAGGCGAACACAAAGCAATGGCAACTGGGCGTATGTTGCAATTAGGGATGTCAGATAATCGTGTACCTGCCTTACGAGAGCGTCTAGGAATCCCTGCTCCTAAACCGCCAGTAGTAAAAAAAGATAGTACAACCCAAACACAACAAGCACTCAAAGTTGACAGCCTTTACAATCCAATGGCTTTCGATTCTACCTTGTATAAAGCGGTGTTTGATTTTCAGCAAAAACATGGTTTGGGAGCCGATGGCATTGTGGGCAGCCAAACGATAGCAGCCTTAAATACACCAAAAACAGAGCGCATTGAGCAAATCAAGGTGAACTTAGAGCGTTGGCGTTGGTTGGCGCATAATCTAGGCGATCGTTATATTTTTGTCAATATTCCAGCTTTCAAATTGTATGTAATGGAAAAAGGCGATGCAGTTGGTTTGGAGAAAAAAGTAATGGTGGGTAAAGCCTATACTTCCACGCCTGTTTTTAGCGATAATATGGATTATATTGAGGTGAACCCTTATTGGAATGTGCCTTTTTCGATTGCTACCAAAGAAATATTGCCTATCCTACAGCGTAATCCGAGCTATTTAGTTAAAGAAAATATGCAAGTATTATCTCGTGGAAAAGCCCTTAATCCATATGCAATTAATTGGAAAGGACTGAATAAAAGCAATTTTAGGTATCAAATTCGCCAGAAGCCGGGGCGTAAAAATGCTTTGGGACTCATTAAATTTATGTTCCCCAACCGCTATAATGTTTATATCCACGATACGCAGTCCAAAAGCTTATTTAGCAAATCAGTGCGTGCCTTTAGTCATGGTTGTATTCGCTTAGAAAAACCGAAAGAACTCGCCGAATATTTGTTAGCTCCCAAATATAGCAAACAAGATATTGCGGATTTATTTAAAGCTGGTAAAAATAAAAAAGTGAGAATGCCATATCCCTTGCCCGTATTCATTACCTATTTCACTTCTTGGGTAGATGAGCAAGGCAATCTTCGTTTTGGCCCCGATATTTATGAACGCGATGAAGCGGTTAAAGTGCAGTTGGGTAAAAATTAAGTATTGTTTGCCTATCTATTTGTAAAGCAAGTTCGTGAATTTGCTTACAAACTTACCCTACTTTTTAATGACATTTGAAGGCATATTTTAAAGTGTTACACGATAAATAAAAAACATGTAATATTTTAGAGTATGTCTTTTTTTGTGAAAAAAAATCATTGAATAGCAAAAAAAAACTTCCTTTTTATTCTCGTTAAGAATTATTTTTGTAAATAAATAAAAAAATATTAACATAATTTAATGATCAGATTTTGAATATTTTGTATATTGTTATTTTAATTTATTTTTTTATATGCGAACACTAAACTAGCCTAACAAAGCGTTTTATTGGCTCAAAAGTTGTTGAAAATAGCTTGGTGATAGTGAATAGATAATATAGAAGCTTACATAAAATTGACAAAAAAGCAACAGATAAGTAACTATTCAGAATAATTGCCGTATACACTAAATAGTAAATCAAAAAAAACATTTTACTATAAAATACTTTGAGTTAGAAAATCCTACAACTAATTATGTAATCACACTTATACCAACACTCACTAACTTTTTGATAAAAAATTATTATTTCCACATTATGTAAGTAGGTGAGCAAAATTAAACGACATTTGAACTTGCCATAAATTATCTCAAGTCTTATGTCTAAGTACTTATTAATACAGAAATAAAAAGATGCTTTAGACTATCTTTTCACCCAAAAATCAATTTTTTATTGAAAAAGCCCTTACCTAAAAAACTGTTATCAGCGTTCCTAATTGTTTTACTAAAGCTACCATATCGCACAAACTAGACAAACTATTTTAGCATTGAGATACCCATTAATCAAATACTATTCACGAGGCAAAGGCTTTGTGAGTATTTGGCTATGATAATTCTCATAATTAAGTACACCTTTTTAGCAATTAACTAGCAAACAACACCTTAAATATATGGAAAGCTCCATAAATGTAAAAGAGGCAAACAGAATTAACGCCTTGAAGAGTTATGGTATTTTGGATACTACGGAAGATAAACAATATGATGAGTTAACCCAATTAGCAGCCATCATTAGTCAAACTTCTATGGCTGCCATCAGTTTTTTAGATGCAGAAAGGCAGTGGTTCAAGTCCTGTTTTGGAATGCAATTAACGGAATTGCCCCATCAAATAAAATCTCCACAATTGGCTTACAATGGCAATTATCGGCTCAATGGCAATAGTCAAGCAGCAACAGCAACTTACTGTACACCTTTAACTGCCAAACTGAAAGCCCACTTTCACAAAAGTATTCCACTCATTAATGCAGAAGGCCACCAACTAGGCAGTTTGTGTGTATTGGATAAGCAGCAGAGAACATTAACTACAGAACAACAACAGGGCTTGCAAATTATTGCTAGTAAGGTGATTCAACTATTAGAAGCCCATAAAAAAAATATAGAATTAGCTAAAGCAAAAGAAGCAGCCGAAAAAGCGTCACAAGCGAAGTCAGATTTTCTCTCTACAATGAGCCACGAAATTCGCACTCCGCTAAATGGAGTCATCGGCATGACCAATCTTTTAATTGAAGAGTCGCCTACCCAAAAGCAATTAGAACGCCTACGAACCCTAAAGTTTTCCGCAGAAAATTTAATGGTTATTATTAATGACATTTTAGATTTTAGTAAAATTGAGGCTGGAAAAATTGTGTTTGAAAATATAGATTTTTCATTATCTCAAGTGCTGAAAAGTGTTAAAGCATCCTTAGAACAAAAGGCAATTGAAAAAGGATTAGCCATTAGATTGATGCTAGATAGTAATTTGCCCAATTGGTCAGTAGGAGACCCTACACGCTTAAGTCAGGTTTTGAATAATCTCATTGGAAATGCCATTAAGTTTACCGATAAGGGCTACATTCGAGTAGAGGCAAGTATAGTGGAGGAAACGCAACATGATTACAGTATTCGCATAGCGGTAGAGGATACTGGAATTGGTATTGAAGAAGAAAAAGTAAAGACCATTTTTGAGAGTTTTTCGCAGGCTGATGCTTCTGTTAATCGCAAATTTGGGGGAACAGGTCTAGGCTTGGCCATCACTAAAAGACTGCTTGAATTGCAAGGTAGTCAAATTCAACTAAGAAGTACACTAGGTAAGGGTTCTACTTTTTATTTTGTACAAAAATTCAAAAAAAGTGAGCAAAAAGCGACTCCTGTGACCGATGAGGACAAATATTTTATTCCTGACTTTAATGTATTTGGTAAAGCCAAAATCCTGATTGTAGAGGATAATAATATCAATGCCGTAATTGCTAAATCTTTCTTAGGCCGATGGCAGCTTGAACTAGATGTTGCTCAGAATGGGCAGATAGCCTTAGAAATGCTTAAAAAGAAGGATTATGACTTGGTACTCATGGACTTACAAATGCCAGTTATGGATGGATTTACGGCAACAGAAACCATCCGAAGACTGCCTGAACGTAAATATAAAGAGTTACCAATTATTGCTTTGACCGCCTCTGCAACACTGCAAGTAGAAGACCGAGTGTATCAAGTAGGTATGGATGATTATGTACAAAAACCTTTTAATCCAACCGATTTGTACAATAAAATTGCTCGACATTTGCAACAACGGGCACAATATTTGTGCTAACAATAAGTAGACAAAAAAAGTGTCTCATTTTTTCAAACAATAGACCCAAATTTTTATTCATAATTGCTTTTTTACGTATTGTAAACAATAAACAGATGAAGCGGTTAGATAGTCCCCAAAGCTATTTAACCGTTTTTTTTGTGCCCCTAATGTTATGTTATGATGTTGGCAAAAAAATCCCAAACAGCATCTTTAGGAAAGGCGGCAGTAATGCGTAAAGGCTCTTTTTTGACAGGGTGAATCAACTCAATTGTTTGTGCATGTAAATGTATGGAAGCGTCTTTATTTGTACGTGCAAATCCGTACTTTATATCCCCTTTTATGGGGCAGCCGATGGCGGCCAACTGTACCCGAATTTGATGATGCCGACCTGTTATGGGCTCAATTTTTAGCAAATGATAGTGATCTGATTGTGCCAGCCAATGATAATGTAAAATAGACTTTTTAGTGTTTTTTTGATTTTTGAAAAATGCTTTTGATTTGTTTTTTACTTGATTTTTGATTAAATAATGAGTCAAAGTATCTTCAATTTTAGGAGGTTTATTTTTGACAACAGCAAAGTAAGTCTTTTGAATTTTTTTATCTTTAAAAGCTTGATTTAATCGACTCAAAGCCTTGCTTGTTCTAGCAAATAAGACAATACCCGAAACAGGTCTATCAATACGGTGTGGAATCCCTAGAAAAACATTATTAGGTTTTTTGTATTTTGCCTTTAAATATTCTTTGTAGTATTCTACCAATGGTTTATCTCCTGTTTTATCTCCTTGAACCAACATTCCCGCCATTTTGTTAACTGCTAACAAATGATTATCTTCATACAATACTTGAGGTAAAAAATGCTTCATTCTGTTTTGTTTTATGGATGTGCTGTTAGACTTGACAATGGCATATTAATCCTTTCTTTCAATTCAAAACATTGATTTGACTAAATGCTCACCATCAAGAACGTTGATCCGTAGATTAGTGATTCGTGATTAGGTGTTCTTTTGATGGGGGGCTTTTTTAATAATTTATGTAATGAAGGTTTTAGCTTTTTTAGCTTTAAAAATATTTTTAAATCATTAATTTAGGTAAAGTTTAAAGTTTAATGAGTTATTGCTAGTTTTTGATTTTTAACAGCTAAATAGCCAAATAGCCAAAAAGCAATGTTACTATTAAAGTAAGTGCCAAGCACTATTTAATTGTGCACAATTTTGTGCTAAAGTATTAGAAATGAGTAGTTTAGTCTTTTACTATTGTAACATTAATTTTGTCTAGGTACTTATTAAGAGTAATATCAAACAAATTCTTAATTTGCCACTATCAAGTTACTTTATATTGTTTTTTTTAAAAAAAAAAATAAATTCGTAATTCGTAATTTCTAATTCGTAATTAAAAACATGACACTATCACTAGGTTTCTCGCCTTGCCCCAACGACACCTTTATTTTTGATGCATTAGTCAATGGAAAAATTGACACAAAAGGCATTGATTTTGAGGTGATTATGGCTGATGTGGCAGAGTTAAATCAACGGGCTTTTAAGGGGGAACTACATATTACTAAACTCAGCTATCATGCATTGGCTCACCTATTGCCAAACTATGAATTGCTACATTCAGGCAGCGCGCTAGGAAATAATTGTGGGCCTTTGTTAATTGCTAGACAAAATTTTGATTATCAGGAAGTTAGCGATTTAACAATTGCCATACCTGGACGATATACAACAGCTAATTTTTTACTAGGATTGGCATTTCCCAAAGCACAAAATAAGGTAGAAATGTTGTTTTCGGAAATTGAAGAAGCAGTATTAACTAAAAAAGTAGATGCTGGTTTAATTATTCACGAAAATCGCTTTACTTATGAGCAAAAAGGGCTGATTAAAATCGTGGATTTAGGCGAATACTGGGAAAGCACTACACAGTTGCCTATTCCCTTAGGGGGCATTGCTATTCAGCGAGCTTTGCCATTGACTACCAAGCAATTAGTGCAAACGGTTTTGCGAGAAAGTGTAGCTTATGCCTTCGCTAATAGAGCTGGAACGCTGCCATATGTTCGTCAATATGCACAAGAAATGGAGGAAAAAGTGATGTTCCAACATATTGATTTGTACGTCAATAACTATACACTTGATTTAGGAGAAAAAGGTAGAAAAGCCATTCATAAATTATTTACAACCGCTTGGGAAAAACAATTGATTCCACCGTTTGAAGGAAATGTGCTACTGAGTTTTTGAGTTTTACTTGATTTCATCCAACAAATTCACCAATTTTCGAGTCAAAACTTTACGGCTATAGTCGGCAATTTGCGATTGTTTGACTTGTAGATTTCCTGCTTTATAGGCAGAATAATATTGCCAAATAGCCGTTTTGATGCCTTCAAAGTCCTGAAAATCAAAGGCTTGTCCTGCTTCTGTTGTTTGTACTATTTGTGCGCTATCTCCTTCTAATGGCCCGACACATAGAATCGGTCGTTTTGCTGCTAAATATTCAAATAACTTGGCAGGAATACGCCCTAAAGCACTTTTTTCGTTATTAACCAATAGTAAAAGTACTTGTGAACTGCTGTATAAATGAGCGACTTCTTTATGAGGTATGTAATTTTCTTTTTTTAAATTGTTGTGTAGTTGATGTTTTTCTAAACTTTGTAATACTCGATAATCTATTTTTCCCACCAAATGAATGAGTAAATCTTTTTGAAAATCTTCGGATTGTTGGCATAGTTCAGCGAGTGCTTTCCAGAGTTGTTGTGGGTTGCGATTGTGATTGAGCAAACCGATATGACTAATGCTAAATTGTTGGGTTAAGGGTGGAGGTGGAAAGTCGAAATCATCGGTATCATAACCATTGGTTAAGACCGCGATTGGTGGTTTCGCGCCTAATTCTTCAAAATCTTTTGCCCAGTGATAGCTGACTGTCAACACTTTATCGGCTTCTTGTAATATGGAGCGTTCTAGGCGTTTGTGTATGGTATCTGCGATAGGAGTGAGGTGTAAATCACCATAATATTCTACCTTTGTCCAAGGATCGCGAAAGTCGGCTATCCAAGGGATTTGAAACTGTCGTTTTAATTGTCGTGCAATGAGGTGTACCGTATGTGGAGGGCCTGTTGACAGAATAGCATCTACAGGATTATTGTTTAGGTATTTGGTTAAAAATTTTATAGAAGGACGAATCCAAAATCGGCGCGCATCGGGAATAAATAGGTTGCCGCGTATCCATTTAGCAAGCGTTTGAAGGCTTGTATTTTTCTTTTGCTCATCCAAAAAACTGCCTTGTACTTTTTCCTTTTTTTTCAAGCCCAAAAAACGACTGTATAATTGATAAGGCTCCCAAATGGGTTG
Source organism: Bacteroidota bacterium (assembly GCA_020631155.1). Lineage (GTDB taxonomy): Bacteria > Bacteroidota > Bacteroidia > Chitinophagales > UBA2359 > JAHDHV01. Next base: position 55,373 of record JAHDHV010000002.1, read on the forward strand.
TTTGAGTATAATGGCTTCTTTGGGAATGTCTTTTTTTAGACTATTATCAACAATTGCATAGTCATTATCTACAGTATAAACGATTGGTTGCCAGCCGTTTTGAGGCAGATATTTGGCAAATTTCAGGGGGCGATGCCCACCTACATCTCCTGATGGTGGCCAATAATAAGTGATGATGAGGATTTTTTTCAATTTATTTTTTTAAATTCTTAAGAAAAATTAAATGAGTGTGTCAAGAAGATAGGATTTTCCTATAAGGGCTATTTACCTTAGTCTTATAAAGTGTCCCTTTTCTTACGTTTTTTTCCTTTTTTTCTTGATAAAAAAAGAAAGAAAAAAATCAAGGCTGTGAAACTTTTTCGCTAAAAATTGGCATGAAATGCTAAAATCTCCTAAGGTAATACTCCTTTTTTTAATCAAAATAAACAACTAATAACCAAGTGTTTAAGCACTAGAAAAAGAATTATAGGCTATTAAAGTTCGTATTACTACGGATATTTCTTAACGCTTTTCATGCCAATTTTCTTAACGCAAAAACTTTCAAGGCCGTTTTTCAACATCAATAAAAAAAATAATATTTTATTTTAGAAAAAAGAAAAGGTTCCCCTTTCATTTCGATAACATTTCGTTATTCCCTAAATCCTTGATACACTCAAATTAAATGCTACCGTTTTTTAAATTAGAATATTTATTTTTAATATTTTATGATAAAATTGTGCACAATTAATTAGTGCTTGGCATTTAACAATTTTATTCAAGCAAAATATCACCATCCATTAATTCGGGAATAGCTAAATTCATTAAATGCAAAATGGTTGGGGCAATATCAGCAAGTTTGCCATTTTTGAGTTTTATTTTATCTGATAAGTCATTGGCTACCAAGATAATAGGAACTAAATTAGTGGTGTGTGCCGTATGTGGTGAACCATCCTCATTTTTCATTATATCGGCATTACCATGATCCGCAATCACTAATATTTGATAATTATTTTCCAGAGCTTTTTCCACAATTTTAGCAGTACATTTATCCACCGTTTCCACCGCCTTTACTGCCGCATCAAATATCCCTGTATGTCCAACCATATCTGTATTCGCAAAATTTAAACAAATAAAATCAGCAGTTTGATTGGATAGCTCAGGTAAAATCGCTTCCGTTATTTCATAAGCACTCATTTCGGGCTGCAAATCGTAGGTAGCAACTTTAGGCGAATTGATTAAAATTCGTTTTTCTCCTTCAAATGCTTGTTCTTGCCCTCCAGAAAAGAAAAAAGTGACATGTGGATATTTTTCTGTTTCGGCGATGCGAATTTGTTTTTTTCCTTGTGCTGATAGAATTTCGCCTAGTGTTTGTTGTATGTTTTCTTTTTCAAAAATAATATGTATACCCTTGAATGTCTTATCATAACGGGTCATAGTAACATAATATAAGGGGAGGGGAGACATATCAAATTTAGGCATGGCTTTTTGGGTTAATACCTGTGTAATTTGTCGGCAGCGATCGGTGCGAAAATTAAAGCAAATAATTACATCATCTTTTTGAATAGTGCTTAATGGCTTGCCGTCCTGATTTACTTTTACAATTGGATGCATAAACTCATCCGTAATCCCCTCTTTATAAGCTGCTTGTATACTATTTACTAAATTATGACTAGCCTTGCCTTTTCCCTTCAATAGTAAATCATAAGCCAATTTAATTCGCTGCCAACGCTTGTCTCTATCCATTGCATAATAACGCCCGATGATGGAAGCAATTTGCCCTGTACTTTTTTCCAAAGCATTTTGTAGGTTCTGTAGATATTGAAGCCCATTGTTGGGGTCAGTATCTCGGCCGTCTGTAAAGGCATGAATATAAACATCTGTCATTTGATGTGTGGCTAAAATATTACATAAGCCAATTAAATGATTAATGTGCGAATGTACGCCGCCATCCGAAACCAAGCCCATTAAGTGAATGGGTTTTTGGTGTTTTTTAGCATAGGCAATGGCTTCTAATAAAGTTGGATTTTGTTGTAAACTCTTGTCTTTTAGCGCATTATTGATTCGCAATAATTCCTGATAAACAATTCGCCCTGCTCCAATATTGAGGTGCCCTACTTCGGAATTACCCATTTGCCCAATAGGTAAACCGACCGCCTCGCCATAGGTAATCAATTCTGCATTGGGGTATTGTTGGTATAATTGGTCTATAAATGGCGTATTTGCTTGTTGAATAGCACTAAACGCAGGATTCTGCCCATGTCCCCAGCCATCAAGAATGAGTAAAAGTAATTTTTTTGTTGGCATTTTGGTGGTTGTAAATTTTGAATTTCTTTTTTTAATATGTAATGTCTATTATTTAATATCCAAAAGTCCAAAAGTTTTTTAGAGTTTGGAAGGTTGCAAAGTTTTAAGGTGTTAAGGTTTCTATTTTTTAATAAACTTAAAAATCAATGTTTTTTAGCTTGTTAGTTAAATTTATACAAAATTAAATAAAGCCATTGTTATTTTCATTAATGGAATAAAGGGCGAAAGGCCAATTTAGCTCCAAACTCTAAAAGTCTTTAAACCTACAACAGATAGAAAAGTCAAAGCAAGATAAGAGCCTGTTTATAGTAATTTTAACGACACCCTAACTTTTAACCTATTGACTATGAAACGATTAGTAATATTCATAACGGCAATTTTTTTGCTGTTTTTGTCCATTAGAGTGGTAGAAGCGCAGCCAAGTAAAAACATTATAAACAGTTTAAACAGTGGTAATGTACGACAATTAATACAACATTTACACCATACTGTTGAAATAAATATTTTAGGAGATGAGGATATAGGTAGCAGAATAGAAGCAGATCGTATGTTACAAGTATTTTTTAAGGCGCATCGTCCTAAGCGTTTTCAGATGAAGCATCAAGGTAAAGCTCCTGACGGTTCACAGTTTATGATTGGTAAGTTGTATACACAAGCCGGTATTTTTCGTACCTATTTGGTGATAAAAAGAAAAAAAATTCACGAAATTAGTTTTAAACGTTAAACGCTTTTTTACACAGTCAGTCTAATGAGTGTAGTTTCCAATAATAACATGTATTTGCCCTGAAATTCAAATTACTATATTTTGTTTATTTTATATATTTAACAACATTTTCCCTAAAAACTACAATACAACTTTTATTTTAACTCAAACTTTTTAGAATTTTAGACTTTTTAACTTTGGATTTAATCTTTTAGCTTAACCTTACTCAAACCTAGACCCTAAAGCTTAAACTTTTTTAGCTAGAATATTGTCAACCAAAGTACAAAAACCTGAACATTGATGTTCGGGTTTTTTTTGTGCCCTGTAGTGGTTAGAAATTAGTGGTTCCATTTACTATTTCTGCACTACTTATGTTATATTTAGGGCGTATTGTGTTGAATTAAGGGAGTTGAAAAAATAATAAAACTAAAAAAGCCCTGTTTTGTATATAAATATCAAAACAAGGCTTCATCCAAAAAAATACACCATACTTAGTGTATGAAAGCTTAAAAAGATAATACTACTAAAATTTTACTAATTTTTGAGTTTGGCTATGCCCATTTATACTAAACTGATAATAATAAACACCGGGGGGGAGGTGTTGGGCATTCCAAGTTTGTTGTTGTTTTCCGATTGTTTGCTTTTCATGGTCAAGTAGTTGAGCAACAGTTCTGCCTTGTAGGTCAAAAACCTGTAGTGAAATAGTTGCTTCTTCAATTAAAGTATACTCAATAGTAATTCGTGTGCTAAAAGGATTGGGTTTTGTAGATAATGTTATATCTTTAGGGGAATAAGCCGTTGAGGAAGTTTTATTGAGAATATCACAATCAGGGTTACCAGGAATACAAGTAATAGGAGTAGTTTGAAGGTCTACAACTTGTGATATACCACCTACATTACATAGGTAACATATAGGACTAACCGTAAATAAGAATAAAGGCTTTGATACTTCTTCAGCAAAGACCAGACCTTGAGTGGGACCTTGGCCAGCCTCATAAATGGCAATAATAATTACAGGGTTTTCACAAAAGTCTGCTATTATAAAGCCACCGCATTGAATTAATTCTGAAGTTGATGTTGTTTCTACTTCCCAAATTGGTGTTAGTGTTACAGTTTCTCTTTGTGTAGGTCGTATTATAGACCAATCACTATGATAAGAAAAGCCATAACTACCTTGACAAGCTGTTCTATAAAAAATAGCATAGTCATCAAATATACTACCTTTGTTAGTGTCTAAAAAGATATTTGTACATGATTGAGAAATTGTAACAGGAATTACTTCATCGTCTTCCTGTGCAAAAATAGGATGATATAGACTACAGAAAATAAAAGTGAATAAACTTAAAAGAATAAATTTTTTTTTCACGATAATTGTTTTTGGTTATAAATTTCTTTGTTACAAAGATAAGTCGCTTAAATGGTTTATACAGATACATTTTTAGGTAGGCATTAAAGGGATTTTTAGTTTGTGCTTATTTTTATGTATTTGATTGTGAGGGAGTTAGCTGCGTATGAAATGCGGTGGCCATTAATTATAATAGGTGTTTTTATGAAAAATAGCAAATTATTAACCTTACTTGAGCATTTAAACAGTAAGGAATTAGAACGTTTAGACCTTTATTTACAGTCTCCTTTTTTTATAGAAGAAAAAAATAAGGAGTTACATAAGCGCGCATATAAATTATTTATTTATATAATAGATGGAATGAATGATTTAAAAGTACTAGAAAAAAAGGAGGTATATACACATATTTACCCTAAAGAAATTTTTAAAGCCGTTAAAATTAATCAGTTAATGGCTTATTTAGTAAAAAAAATAGAGCAGTTTATTGTGTATAAACTACAAAGTAATGGTAGTTATTATAATGATATTCACCAAAAACAATTGTTACTTAGTTTCTATATAGAAAATAAAATAAATAGATGGTATGAAGCGCAAAAAAGAGATATTGATAGGTTTCAAACTCAGATAAATTTGCGAGATAATTTTTTTTATTTGTATCAATTTTTAATCGAATGTAATCATGCAAAGTTAGTTACTTTACAAAGCCATAGAAAAGAGGATAGATCACTAAAAAACATGCTTCATTCGCTAGATGTTTTTTATGTATTAAGTTTATTAGAAATCGCTTGTTTGCTCAAAACAAGTTTTACTTTTGATAGTGAAGATTTTTTACTATTAAAAGATAAAATTAATAGTATTTTAAAGTTATGTAATGTGAGTGTTTCATCTGTAGATGTTTATAAATATGCCTTAGAGCTATTAGAGGGAGCAGGCAATGATAAAATGTATGTTGTTTATAGGGATTCTTTGATGCAGTATTATAATTATTTTACCAAAGGTGAAGCAAGAAATTTATTTACACATGCATTAACTTATTGTATTAATCAATTAAATAAAAGAAGGGATGAATATTATGAGGAGTGTTGGAATTTATATTATTCAGGGATAGAAAAAGAGATACTGTATATAGATGGTAAGTTAATGCCATCTGATTTAAAAAATATTACTACAATTAGTTTAAGGTTAAAAAAATATGAATGGGCAGAGGAGTTTTTACAGCAACATAAACATAGAATTCAATCAACTAATTCAAAAGAAGTGTATAGTTTTAATTTAGCGAATGTGTATTTTCATCAACAAAACTATTCAGCAGTTCACCAAATTTTGGCAAGTTTAAAGTGTAAGGATGTTTATTATGATTTAGCTATGCGGCGTTTAGAAATTAAAGTATTTTATGAGCAGGAAGAAATTGAATTATTGTATGCTAAAATAAATGCCTATCGTATTTTTGTTCGTAGAAATCGAAATATAGATAAGGATAGTAAGCTCATGAATAATAATTTCTTAAGCTTAGTAAATAAGTTAATAAAAATCATTCCTAGAGACAAAAAGCAGATAAATAGCTTGGGAAAAGAATTACAAACAATTGCTAAATTAGCAGAGCGCAAATGGATTATTGCAAAACTAGAGGAATTGAAGAAATAATAAGTACTACACAATAATTAAACGGGACTCTTTGTTTGGTTAAAATAATGAAAGTCAATGCTTTAGAACAAAACTGTGCACAATTAATTAGTGCTTGGTACTTAAAACGGCATGTTTCAAATACAGTGTTTTTCTACCTAACAGTTTGTGGTTTCTTTGACAGTTCGTAGATTCGTGATTAGTAGATCAGTGATTCGTTTTTTGGGCTTTTTAGTTTCTTTTTGAATGAGTTGTGCAACGACGGCTTTAGCCGTCATAATACTATAAAAATCATTTGAGTGTGTCAGAAAAAGAGGGATGTCATATAACAACTATTGCTCTTAACCT
>JAHDHV010000137.1 GCA_020631155.1 Bacteroidota bacterium
GTTAATGCCATATAAGTATATAAATGCTTACAAAAGTATAACTCATACAAAACGGAAGGAGATAATATATACTGTGTAATGAAAAAAACACATTCAGGTGAATTTAAAACCAATGAAAAACAGCTTTTAGGGAGTATGGAAATTATTGAAGATTTTGATGATTATCAGGGATATTGATTCATCAATACTTTATAAATTTTGACTTTTTCTCATACAGTTCATTTTATTCCTTACTGTCACTTTGAAGGCTTGCGTTTCCATATCCAGCCAATTTTCGCCTGTTATGGATTGATGGGTTTGGTTAAATTTTTCTATTGCGCTTTTTAGGTTGTTCAAGGGATGGTGTTGGGTTTTTGAGTTGATTGATTGTCAGTTAATTAGATGGTGTTGGAAGTTTTAGGCAGCCGCATATTCAGTATCTTTTCTGACATGAGGCGGAAGTAAACCTAGTACAATATCTTGTTTATTGATTCCATTTTTTACCAAATGCTCTGCTATCAAAATATCTGTGCGATTTTCTTGTATCCAAACTTTGCCGTCAATGATGTCAAAGTGAAAAACGCAATAATGCACATAATCACTATCCGTTTTCCAGCCAAGTCTTACTAGCTGATAGTGTTTTCCTTTGGTATCAATAATGGCTTGTGTTCTTACAGGTGTATCATTTTTATTCCAATCGTTAGCATATTTTTCTAACTCCTCAATGATTATTTGTTCGTAGGTGTTTGTTTTGTTCATATGAGTGTTGAATTGCTGAGTTATTAAGTACCTTTTTATACAAAAATAACCATTTCTTTGTTTATTTTTAACACTTTTTTCTAGGTATTTCCCATGATCAATTTAGCAATCTCTTTTGAGTTTTTGATAGCTAATTTATCAAGGATAATTCGGACTCTCTGTTCAAATTCAATTTGTTGTTTTTTGATTAATTTTAATTTGCTAAACAGGTCTTTTTCTTGAATTGTTAGCATCACATTTACCTCTTTTAAATCGACTATATTTGTTTCATAATAATCTGACAACTCAACTATTCCGCCTTTCATTCTATAGTAAATCCAGGGATGACCAATCCATAACTGTTTCCAATTGTCTGATTTTTCCTCAAAAATATTTTCCCATTCTTGTATATTTCCAATATCTCCACAACAAGTTGGTTCAAGCAGAATTTCCTCGTCTACCTTAATGACGATTCCACCACAAATACTACTGACCTGTTCTTTATAATCAGCTAAATCAACTTCTTTAAGTTGATTTTTAATTATTACTTCGAGTTCTTTATCTCCAATTGAGGTTATATCAACGAGATATGAGCCCTCTTTTATCGCTTTTAAATTTTCAATATTTCTATCTGAAATACACCTTCTCCAAAATTTATTCCATTCGTATGGCAAATCCTTAGAGCTACCATTTGGACATTGGTACTCTGTATTTGCATAATCATATGGATTAATTTCGATTGTGTTGATTAGTTTCAATGTTTTTTGTGTCTGTTTCGACTAATTTAATAACTATTATAATTTCATTTGATTCGGTAATGAACCAAAAAAACACCCATATCCCAGAGTATAATTATCCCCCCAAAATACAGGTGTTTTTTATAAAAAAAATTTCCAGTCTTAAATCTTATATCTTAATTCTTACCTCTTTTTTTCAAATACTTATCCAAGAACACCATCATTTTACCATAGCCATCAATACGGTTTTCTTTTCGGGAAAAACCATGCCCTTCGTCTTCAAATAAAACATATTCTACAGGCACATTATTGGCTTTCACCGCAGCCACAATTTCATCGGATTCCGCTTTTAGTACACGGGGATCGTTGGCTCCTTGTAGCACCATAAGCGGTTTTGTGATGTTTTTGGCGTGGAAAAGTGGGGATATTTTATGAAGGCGCAGCGAATCGGCGGTTGTTGGGTTGCCCATTTCTTTGTAGAGCGATTCTTTGAAAGCTTCCCACCACGGCGGTATACTTTTTAGGGTGCGCAACCAATTGGATACACCAAAAACGTCAATGCCGACCTCAAATTCATCGGGGGTAAAGGTGAGGGCTGCTAGGGTCATATAGCCGCCATAACTGCCGCCGGCTATGCCAATTCTGTCGCCATCAATATAGTCTAAACCGCTTAGGTATTTTTTGCCATAAATACAGTCTTGCAAATCGTCTTCGCCGTGTCTTTGGTCGTCAGCAGCGAAAAAAGTTTTGCCATAGCCGCTACTGCCACGATTGTTGACCGCTAAAACGGCATAGCCTTGATTGACCATACATTGAACTAAACCGTTATAACCTAAACGCGATTGTCCGCCGGGGCCGCCATGTACCCAAACAACGGCAGGCACTTTATTGTCGGCGGAGGCTTGTAGCGGTTTGTATAAGATGGCTGGAATGTCGAGCTTGTCAAAAGAGGGGTAGCGAATGACTTTACCTTCTACTAAATAGTCGGCGTTGATGGCTTTGTTGAGGTTATTGGTTAATTTGTTGTATTTGCCACTGCCGAAATCATACATATATAAATCACTTGGCGACTTGGAGTTACCCACATAAAAACGCATCAATTGTTCGCTTTTGGAAATGCCAACGGAGGTAATGTCCCCTGCTGGAAATTGGGGTAATTTTACTTTTTCGCCTGTTTTTTGGTCGTAAACTTCTATGGTCGTTTTGGCATCTTCATTTGTACCAACAACCATATATTTGCCATTTCTCGAAAAATAAGCATAGCGAATATCCCAATCTTTTTGCATGAATTTCTCTTTCTTATTAGCTTCAATATCGTATTTTACCAAATAAGTGAACTCGCTATCTAAGTCGGTTAAATAGTAGAGATATTTGCTATCAGTGCTAAAATCGGATGGATAAAATAATACTTCGCCTGCACCTTCGGATAGGTGAACCGTTTTTTTGGTTTCTCTATCTAATAAAAAGAGTTCGTTCTTTTTACGCGTAACGCTTTTGTTAAGGGCAAAATAGCGTTTATTGTTGGAAATAAGCGACAGTTGCAGACCGTCATCATTTTGATGAATCATTTTTGGGGTAAAAGTTTCCGCATCCATTTCGTAGACATCCATAAATTTGGGGTCTCGTTTATTGGATTGGTAAAAGAAACTTTTTTCATCATATGCCCAGCCATAAAAAGTGGAGCGAGCTGTAGAATCAGGGGTTAAGTCTTTTTTAGTGCCATCTTTTTCTCTTAAAAAAATATGAAAAATCTCGTTTCCTTCGGTATCACTCATAAATAAAACGCGCTCATCATTTGGAAAAAAGGAAACCGCATAAGCTGGGCTTTTGGTAGCGTCTGTTAACTTAGTCATTTTGCCTCCTGCAACTGGTAGCGTATAGGCATTATATACACCTGACTTATTGTTGGAGACAAGCAAAGTCTTTTCATCTTTAGAAAAAGAACCTCCTCTAACAGCTATATTGTTCATAAACTGTTCAATGGTATAAGTGGGAATAGCTAGGTCTTTCCCCTCATTTTTTACCGCCTTTTTAGCGGTTTCTACTGCTTTTTTAGCGTTTTTTTCGCCTTCTTTCACCGTTTTGGAAGCTGTTTTAGCTGTTTCGGTGGTTTTTGTAACGGCTGTTTTGCTTGTTTTTTCTGTTCCTTTAACAGTCTTGTTGACTTTTGGAGAACAAGCATGTAAAATACATACTAGGCACAACATACTGATTGCCAGTAAGTAGTGTTTGAATGGTGTGTTCATGTTTAGTGTTTAAAAAGTTGAATAATTTTGGGTTTGCAAGGTTTTAAGATTGCAAAGTTTTAAGATTTTCTTGACAATATTACATTAGATTTTTTTTCAATTCAAAAGCATTGATTTGACTAAATGAGTATTGTCAAGAACGTTGCTCCATAGATTAATGCTTCACAATTAGGCGTTTTTTTGATAGAAACTAAAAAGCTAAATATCCAAATATCCAAATATCCAAATATCCAAAAAGCCAAATATCCAAAAAGCCAAATATCCAAAAAGCCAAATATCCAAATATCCAAAAAGCCAAATATCCAAAAAGCCAAATATCCAAAAAGCCAAATATCCAAAAAGCTAAATATCCAAATATTCAAAAAGCCAAAAAGCTAAAAAGCCAAAAAGCAATTTTACCATTAAAGTAAGTAGTTTGGACAAAATTAAACGACATTTGGACTTACCAATATAAGTACCTAGACAAAATTAATGTTACAATAGAAAAAGACTAAACTACTCATTTCTAATACTTTAGCACAAAATTGTGCACAATTAAATAGTGCCTGGCACTTACTCAATCAAAAATCATCAATATGAGAGCCATAATGTCGGCGAACTCCTGTCGCGTCAAAATCCATGCTGTTGCTGCGCTCTTGAAATGCCTTCGATACCTTGAGTTTCCAGCGAGGTTCTGATATTTCCCCTCTTGCATCCGAGTGAATCAATTCGTATTCGTTATCTGCTTGTTGAGGGTTGTAAAAAACGAATTTTGCCCCTCCTTGTTTATTAGATACATTATAGTAATGCCATACTTCAAAAGGCACCATGCCGGGTTCATTAGGCGATCGGTCTCGGTTATTTGGAACGCCATATTGTAAATAAACACGGCCTCTATCACTTTCATAGCCTTCGTATATCTGAGATTTAAATTCTTTATCTACATAAGCCAATGCTTTTTGATATTTTGCAAACTCTCTTTCAGGTGCATAAGGTGCGCGACCTACCCAAAAATTATACAGAAACTGCCGCATAAAGTCTACCTTCTTGCTGGCCACTAGATTGTTAATGTATTGCTTTTCAGAATTAGTAGCAATAGGTGCTAAAGCACGTACATAAGTTTTAATGGTTTCATCCTGTAGGTTTTCGACAAATGTATTTTCCGTTTTCACCTTCCCTAAATCACTCAAGGCAACTGATTCGCGCTTTTTACTTCTTTGGAAAAAGTGCTTATGCGTCAGTAGTAGTTCATTTTTTTTACTGCGAACTTCTAGTACCAAGTCATAATTGCCAGAAGGCAGTTTGCTAATATCTAATTCTGCTAAAATAGGATTCACCACTTGCGCTTTTTGCTTTTTAAAGCCTCGAAGGTTATTGGCTATTTTTCCACTTTGTTGGTGGTGAATGGCATACATGATCAAAAAATTGGGGTCATCTAATACTTTATCGCTATTGTATACTTCGGCATAAAAAGCCAAACGACTATTATTATCAGGATAAAAATTTAATACATTAGGCACTAAATTATAGCCACTTTTGGTATATTCACTAGCTGTTTGCGCTTCTTCATAAGATTCAATCAATAGTATATCCGACAAGCTTAATGCTTCTTTTTCCTGTTTAATTGTTAATTTCTCATTATATTGCGCTGTTTTTTCAGGTTGATTTACATCTTTAAAGCTAATATCCAATTCATATTCCCCGTCTTTAAGTACGTTGCGTTTGAGATCAATCAGGTTGAAATTCACAGAATCAGGGCTTTTTGCGATAGGACTTTTGAGGAGGTATTTATCAAATTTTGCAATTTTTTCTCCTTGCTTAAATAATAAAGTTACCTCTACTTGTGCCTGAAATTGCCCATCGTCAGTAGGAACAAAAGTAACTGTAGAACCGGGGATCAATAAATAAGTTTCTATGTAAGCTCCTTTATTGGGAATGGAAAAAACAGCATATTCTACGGTAGGTTTGAGGGCTAAAACCGTTGTAGCACAGCACAATAAACAGTAAGTGAATAGACCAACGAAAAAGGGGTGATAATTTCTCATTGTTACAAATTTAGGATGTTAGAAAAGTTTGTTATGTAAAAAGTTTGAAGGTTGTAAAGCTAAAAAGTTGTAAAGTTTTTTTATCATAAAATAACTAAATAATGCGGAACACTTCAAACGCTAATATACCCTCCGTTTATTTACTAAAAACCAAAGAGCAATAAGTGTAACAAAGTCTATGGATAATCATACGAATATAAACAATAATTTTGACAAATGCCTAGTCATTGAATCCCAATATTTGGGTAGTATACAATATTATGCTTATTTGACTGCTCATTCAAAGGCTTTAATTGAACAATACGAATATTATGAAAAAGGTTCATACCGCAATCGCGCTTATATTGCCACACCAAACGGTCAACTAATGCTGTCTGTGCCTTTGAAAAGAGGGAAGCATCAACGCAAATTAATGAAGGATGTAGAGATTGCCTACGATATGGATTGGCAAAAAAGACACTGGCAAAGTTTGGCTTCTGCCTATCGTTCTTCTCCATACTTTGAGTTTTATGAAGATGTTTTGGAGCCTATTTACCAAAAAAAAGTAAAATATCTAATGGACTGGAATGAAAGTTTAAACGCCCTGATTTTCAGTCAGTTAGAATTACCTACTTCTTATGAATTAACCTCTGAATTTAATAAAAAATACAATACAAATAACTTTGTAGACAAACGCTCTGCCATACATCCCAAAACCAAAAAACATCAGTTAGATACACTATTTACTCCCCCTACTTATCATCAAGTGTTTAGCAACAAAGTACCTTTTCTCCCCAATTTAAGCATCCTTGATTTGTTATTTGCCGAAGGACCAAATACCTTACATATTTTGCAAAAATCATTACTGGTGATTCATGATTCGTAGTTCAGTGATTCGTAGATTCGTGACTAACAGTTAGTATAAAAAAGCCAAAAAGCTAAAAAGCCAAAAAGCTAAAAAGCCAAAAAGCTAAAAAGCCAAAAAGCCAAAAAGCTAAAAAGCCAAAATATTTTTCATTACCAGTTATATTGCGTATTTTTTCGAGCCTAATTACTATATCTTATACCTATGGCTATTAAAATTGCTTGGTTATCCAATAAAATGCGTTCTCGTCCGAGTGCCTCTAATGGTGCAGCAGACAGTACAGCTGCTCGACAGAATAGGCGTAAACGAGTTGCTGGATATATAAAGAAAATTTACCTAAGTATTGGATTAATTTGTGCCACAATTACCTTTGGTATTGCAGGGTTTATGTTTATTGAGGACTATTCGCTCAATGAGGCATTTTATATGACCATTATCACCCTCTCTACAGTTGGTTATACAGAGGTGCGCCCATTAACTGAAGATGGTCGTATCTTTGCATCGCTGCTCATCATTACCAATATTGGCATGTTTGCCTATGCCATGTCTTTACTATCTTCTTTTTTTGTAGAAGGTGATTTGAAAAATATTTTACAAAGTATTCGTATGCAAAAAAAAATAGAAGAACTAAACAAACATGTAATCGTCTGTGGTTATGGACGTTATGGAACAGAAGTTTGTGAACATTTTCGACAACACAATATTGATTTTATTGTTATTGAAGCAAAGCCAGAAGTTGTCAAACAATTAAAAGAGAAGGGGGATATACTCTATTTAAGTGGAGATGCGACAGAAGATAGCATTTTATTAGAAGCAGGGGTAGAACGCGCCGTTAGCCTCATTTCGACATTGCCTGATGATGCAGAAAATGCCTATGTGGTACTCACAGCGAGGCAGTTAAATAAAAGATTGCGTATCATTAGTCGTGCCGAGCGTGGCAAATCGGAGCGCACACTCAAACTAGCAGGTGCCGATGAGGTGATTACCCCTGAACGCATTGGTGGCTTTTATATGGCAACCCTTGTTGGGCAACCCGATGTTGTGGAGTTTTTTAGGGTGATGACGGACCCAGAAGAAGGGGCAAATATTAATTTTGAGGAATTGAACTTTAATTGCGATGAGATGCCCGAAGAGTTTGCTCATAAAACCATCCGTGAGTTGAGCATTCGCTCCGAAACAGGGGCAAATGTTATTGGCGTAAAAATGCCCGATGGTAGTTATGTGATTAATCCACCTGCGGATATGAAATTAGAGCCACATATGCGATTGATTGTATTGGGAAATGAGGAGCAAATCGAATCATTTAGGCAATTTTGGTTAAGATATGTAAATGACGGAGTACAACTAATTGATTTTGACACCAATAAAAAAATGGGATAGTTGCAATACTACCCCATTTTTGAAATTTATGTTGATGCGTGTTGATACGCAGTTATCAGTTTGTCCTAAACACTAAACAATTCTCATATTCCAGTCTCACGTCTCTAGTCTCACATCTCCTGTCTATCTAAGCAATCTCAATATTAACAGGCGTTTCGACAATATCTTCCACTTTTGGCAAATGCAAAAATAAAATACCGTTTTCGTATTCTGCTTTAATGTTCTCTACATCAATATTTTCAGGCAAGGTGAAAGAGCGTTTAAAAGAGCTTTGTGTAAACTCTCTATGTGTATACTTTTCCCTTACATTGCCGTCTGCTGTTTCGCTTTTATGCTGTCCACTGATGGTCAAAATTTGCTGCTCTACTTGAATCGAAAAATCCTCTTTTTTCCAACCCGGTGCAGCAATTTCCAATCGGTAATTATCTTTATCCTCAACAATATTTACACTCGGCACAGCAGTCGTTTTTGTTGCTGAATGAAGCACACTAGGACTGTCAAAATTTAGGAATAAATCATCCATTAAGTTGAAAATACTAGGCGTATTATTGAAAATACTTGGGCGATGTCTATTTTTCCACTTTACTAAAGTCATGATAATATTTATTTAAAGTTTAAAATTATTTTATTGATAAAGTTTGAAACAGTTATTGATGAAAGATGATTTTTCTAATTCCCATCATCTTAACTGTTGTACGCCCTTCTTATATCAAATGGAATACCAAGTGATTTTTTGCGCCAAAATGTCTTATTCCTCTTTTTTTAGTAAAAAAACAATGACAAAATGGCATTTTTCTTTAAAAAAAGATGGGAAATATGAGACAGGAGACGCAAGATTTAAAATTTGATAATCAATTATTTTGGAATTTGAGCTTATACCTTTGCTTTCACTAATTTTTTATTTAGAAAAATGGATTTGATAAAACCAAAATACATTCAAATGCTATTTTCTTTGTATTAAATTCTCATTTTCTTACTTTGAAACCAGCGAAAGCCATATATATATACTGTATTTAAAAAAACATATTGTTTTGCTAAAAAGCTAAAAAGCCAAAAAGCTAAAAAGCCAAAAAGCTAAAAAGCTAAAAAGCTAAAAAGCTAAAAAGCTAAAAAGCTAAAAAGCTAAAAGTCCAAAAATCTAAAAAGCCAAAAAAAATAATAAAATGAGTGTAAGGATTAACGGTTTTGTAGCCTCAGGTTTTGAGCCTGTGCAAAAAGCTTTTGCCAATAATTTTACCAAACATAAAGATATTGGTGCAGCTTGTACGGTGATTTACAAAAATGAAACAGTAGTAGATATTTGGGGAGGATATACAGATAAAAAGCGAACAAAAAAATGGCAAAAAGACACTTTAATACCTGTTTTTTCCACCACAAAAGCAGCAGCAGCTTTATGTCTAAGCCTTTGTCATTCAAGAGGTTTACTAGATTATGAGGAACGAGTAGCTCACTACTGGCCAGCATTTGCTCAATATGGAAAAGAAAATATTACCGTTCGACAATTGTTGCGTCATCATGCAGGATTAGCAACTCTAGACACTAAATTAACCCCAAAAATTATCGCCAACCCAACGCAACTAGACGCTTTATTAGCTGCTCAAAAACCGCTTTGGAAAGTAGACACCCATCAAGCTTATCACGCTTGGACGATAGGTTGGTACATCAGCGCATTACTACAACGCATTGATCCCAAAAGTCGGCGATTACAGGCATTTTTTGCAGAAGAAATCGCCGAACCATTAGGCATTGATTTTTACATTGGCCTTCCCCAAAATTTTGATGATTTACGTCTTGCGGAATTAGTGCCTCTTTCTACTTTAAAGAGTTTATACCTCATGCCGCCACATTTCACACTTCGTTTTATCAATCCTTTTTGCCTAACTTATCAAGCTATGTTAACGACTTCCTTTGCCCGTAATTTACTGAACTTCAACAAAAAAGACATACTATCCTTAGAAATGGGTTCAAGTGGTGGAGTTAGCAATGCGCGAAATATTGCTCAATTATTTTATGGACTTTTAATGCAAAAAGGGAAATTAAAATTAAGTGATGGTACTTTAGAATTGTTAAAAGCATATCCAAAACTACCAGCAAATGGAGCTTTTGATCATGTTTTACAAGGAGATGCTTTTCGCTTTCACCTTGGTTTTATGAAGCCAACCGACAAATATGATTTTTCTGAAGATAAAAAAAATATCGGTGGTTTTGGTGCAGGGGGCAGCTTTGGTGTCGCCGATTTTGAACAGGATTTGGTCTACGCCTATGTACCTAATCATATGGGCTATGACATGATTAACGATAGACGGGAAGTTGCTTTGCGAAAAGCGATATACAGTGTGATTGACAGTAGAAACAATTCATGAATTGTCTTTACGTGATTGTCTCTACTATGATACAGTTACAAATTTTTATTTTAACTTTGTTGCTTCAAAAAATAACAACAAATACGTAATCCTATATGAAACAGATTGATTGGAAGAATTTGTTGCTGCCACATTTAATAGCAGTGGTAGTTTTTTTAGCACTTTCTTTGGCTTATTTTTCTCCTTTGATCAGTGGAAAAATATTGCAACAGGGCGATATTACACAGTTTAAAGGCATGGCGCAAGAGACGAAGGCATTTGAACAGAAAACAGGGGAGCAAAGTCTTTGGACAAATTCCATGTTTGGCGGTATGCCTACTTATCAGATCAGCAAACCCAAAACACTTAACTTAGTACGCTGGGTTAATTCGGGATTAAAGTTGGGAATACCACGCCCGGCGAGCTATCTTTTTGTCTGTTTATTAGGATTTTACATATTGCTTGTTTCACTTAGAATGAATCCACTACTAAGTGCCGTCGGAGCGATTGCCTTTGCTTTTTCCACCTACAACTTCCTAATTTTAGAAGCTGGACACAATACCAAATTCGTGACAATTGGCTATATGGCTCCTGTGGTTGCAAGCGTTTTGGCGGTTTATAGAGGCAAATGGCTACTTGGCGGCTTGTCCTTCGCTTTGGCTTTAGCCCTAAATTTACAGGCAAATCACTACCAAATCACCTATTATCTGTTTCTATTGTTATTGGTTTATGCCATTTTTGAATTGGTTAAAGCAGTGAAATCGGAGACTTTGCCCACTTTTGCCAAAGCATCAGGTGCCTTGATTATCGGTGGTTTGTTGGCAATTGGTGCTAATGCTGCCCATTTTTTAGTGACTTATGAATACTCTAAAGATACGATTCGCGGGGCTTCCGAATTGACGGGAAAAGGTAAAGGCGGTAGCGGTTTAGATAAGGATTATGCACTAGCTTGGAGCTATGGAAAATTAGAAACCATGAATTTGCTGATTCCTCGTTTTGTTGGTGGGGCTTCTAATGAAAGCATTAGCCGAGATTCGGAAACGGCTAAAATTTTGCGCCGAAGTAATCAAAAAGGTGATGCCGGCCCGATGTATTGGGGAGCGCAACCATTCACAGGTGGACCAACTTATTTAGGGGCGATTGTTTGTTTTCTATTTTTGCTAGGAGCATTTTTGGTGCGCGGCCCTTTGAAATGGTGGCTGGTAGTGGCGAGTATTTTGGCAATTTTATTGTCTTGGGGAAAAAATTTAGAGCTATTTACAGATTTATTCTTCTATTTCTTCCCATTTTACAACAAATTTAGGGTCGTTTCGATGACTTTAGTGATTGTACAGTTTACCTTTCCCCTGCTCGGAATGATGGCTTTGCATCAAATTATGACGAGAAAAGTAGAGCGAGCAGAAGCAATGCGTGCGCTGTATTTAAGTGGTGGCATTATATGCGGTGTGATTTTATTTTTTATGATATTAGGCGGTGGCTTTCTTGACTTTGAAGGCCCTGGTGATGCTAGGTATCCCGAAATTTTTATAGATGCATTGATTAAGGATAGATTGAGTATGTTGCGTTTAGATGGGATGCGTTCATTGATATTGATTGCGTTGGCTGCTGCTGCGGTTTGGGCAATGATTCAGGAAAAATTAAAGCCCATGTTCGCAATTGGTATGATTGGAATATTAATTTTAGGAGATTTGTGGACGGTAAATCGCCGTTATTTAAGTAATGAAAATTTTGTGTCGGCTAAAAGAGCAGATGCTGCTTTTCAAAAAACACCTGCTGATAACCAAATTTTATCAGATACCGATCCCAATTTTAGGGTGTTAAATTTAACAGTCAATACCTTTAATAATGCGACTACTTCTTACCATCACAAATCCATTGGGGGATATCATGGGGCAAAGCTGCGCCGCTATCAAGATGTCATTGATAATCATTTGAGTGTGGGTATTGCTGCCATTAAAAATGGTTTGAAAGACCCAGCGCAAGCAGAGCAAGTGTTGTCTCAGCAGCATGTATTAAATATGCTGAATATGAAATATTTGATTCATAACCCCGGCGGGCCACCAATTAGAAACTCAAAGGCTTTGGGCAATGCTTGGTTTGTTAATGGTACAAAACTGGTCAACAATGCAGATGAAGAAATCAATGCCATAGGCAGCGGTTTTGATCCTACAACAACGGCAGTTATTGACAAGCGTTTTGAAAATTATGTGGCCGGAAAAACCTTTACTAAAGATTTAAATGGCAGTATACAACTCACTGATTATAAACCGAATCATTTAACTTATCAAAGTAATGCTTCAAGTGAACAATTGGCGGTTTTTTCTGAAATTTACTACAATCATGGCAAAGGCTGGAACGCTTATGTAGACGGTCAATTAGTAGACCATATTCGCGCCAACTATCTTTTACGCGCCCTAAAAATTCCTGCTGGCTCCCACAAAGTTGAATTTAAATTTGAACCTGCTACCTTTAAAATGGGTAATTTTGTATCCTTAGGCAGTTCGCTATTATTATTATTAGGTTTTCTAGGTGCCGTTTTTATGGCCTTAAAAAATTACGAACCACCTGTTGCCGAAGAAAAGGTCGTCAAACAAACAACGGTGAAACGTTCTAATAAAAAAGTATCCTCGAAGTATAGAAAGAAAGGGAAAAAGTAATGATAGAGCAAACTCAAGTAAAGCAAATTCATGAATTTGCTCAACAAGAAACATCAATGAAAAAAATGGATATTGAGACAGCTTGTGGGTACTGTAAAGCGCAGTATAGCAAGGTATTGTATCAAACTTATGATACACAAAAAAAGGAATATACTTTGAATGAATGTATGAGTTGTCATGCTATTTTTCTAAGTCCATGCCCAACCAAAGAGGAGTTGGCAATTGCGTATAATACGGCTTATTATGGGGAGCGTTCCAAGAAATTCAACCCTTTTATTGAGAAAATACTGGATTATTTTCGCTCAAAGCGCGCTAATTTGGTCGTCAATCATACACAATCCCCTGCTAAGGTTTTAGATATTGGTTGTGGTAATGGGCAATTTTTACAATAT
>JAHDHV010000138.1 GCA_020631155.1 Bacteroidota bacterium
AACAAAAATCACTCAACATCAACCCGTCATTTTAACGTTGACTAACTACTAAGTTTTTGGCTTTCAGATATTATACGAATCACTGAGCTACGAATTCCTATCTCAAATTTGGAGATTGATTTAAAATCTGATCTATAGCATGTTCAATAGATTCCACGCCATTGTTTTCCATAACATCAGCTTTAGCATTAGTACTACCATTTGAAGGTGGCTGATTCGATGATTTTTTAGCTTCAATTGGTTGAGGAACATATGCATTAGGAATATTTACAGTAATGCGTATTGCTTTTAAGCCACGAACACCTTGTAAACGTTCTAACTCCAATTCTTCCACCTCATCAGTAATGTAATTGATAGATTTTAAGTAGGCAATATATTCTAAATATTCGTAAGCATCTTTTGTTTGAGAATAAACAATCGCAATCTTTCGGGGTTGTGTCAATCGCTCTTTTGTACCTCTAATATATGCCTTATCAATGCGTTTCTTAATAATTTCGTAGCGAATATTGTAGGCACCATCCACATCAAACTGCTTTTCATCAGCACGGAAGCGGATAGCCATAGGCGTACTATGTACTAAAATCAAATGTGTTGTCTCCAGTGGAATCGGAAGTTCATGACGCAACTCCTCAGCAATACGAGCGACTTCACAAGTTGTCATTAATTGCCATAGGCGTAAATTTTTCAAATAAATGTAGCGGAAAGTGCGATTATTTACCAGCGAGTCTCCAATATATACATTATATTCTACTCCATCTGTTCTATATTTTTCAAAATAATGAGGAAACATTGTTTGCGCTTTATGCTGCTGTTGCTCAATATAAGCCCCTATTTCTTCGTTGATTTTCGTCAAGCTGTCCTCAAATTCTTTGCGTTTGTGGTACAATACCCCTAGTTGTTTATCAATAGCATTTTGGTAGGCATCCATAGCAGCAGCTAGGAGAGGAGCATCATTTGTTTTAAAATCCTCAAACAAAGGTTCTATTTCTCGTTGCAAAAAGTCAAAAATTGCTGTTTCATCACCAGAACTTAGACTTTTTTGAATGTGTTTGATATGATTATCAATTTTAAATCTAATTTCATTAAAAATAGGCAGAGCTTGATGCTCGGAAGCTCTAAGAAGTACGTTTTTAGCTAAAGTCAAATGCTCTATCAAATCGGCCTGTATTGCTTCGTTGCGTTTGGTAGAAGAACCGCGCACATCCGAAGCCCCAAATAAAGGATATACATTTTCAAAAACAATGCCTTCCATTTCTGCACTTTGCCCTTTAGATTGTTTATCCAAAAAGCGCATCGCAGCCTCCGTAAATCGCCATTCTACAGTAGGGTGAATTGCTGTACATTCTTCCTTAATAATGCCTTGTATGCGAGCATCCATAGCATCCAAATTGCGTTCAATGGCAATAGAGAAAAGTGGCAAAAGGTCAGCAATTTTGAGTAAATGCCTGTTATTCAAAGCATTAGTATTAGAAGAGGCGATTTCTAACATACCTACAAACTGTTCTTCGCAAGTTAATGGGGCAACGACTAGACTTTTAATATTTTGTTCAGAAATTTGCTGTTGCATGAACTCTGGTAGCGTTTTGCGCTGCTTAGGGGTTGTTAAATCAGACAAAATAAGCGGTTTATTTTCTTGGTAAAACTGCTCAAAAAGTTTACCTGCACCAATATTATAAGGACAAACATTACCTTCTAGTTGGTGAAACAATAGACTTTGACATTCGCCCAGAAAAACAAAACGCTTAAATTGTGGGCTAAAAATAGATAAGCCAAATTGAATATCAGGCAAATTAAATAAGGTCTGTATTTGAGTCTGTAATTCTTTGCGATTTTGCTCATCCTGAAGGGCATTATTATTCAATAATAAATATTTGAGAGAAGATAAAGTTTCTTGTTCAGTAATATCTATCAAGTTGGCAACTGCAAAGCCTTGAAATTCAAATGCATCAAAAGGCAAATATTCTTGCCAGATGTCCAAATTATCCAAATTACTAGTCAAATAGTCAATATCGCTTTGAGATAACCTTTTCAACTCACCGATGGGTTTTACTTTAATAAATTTGCTATCAGAAACAACTTTGTAATAATGTGATAGTCCTGTTTCTTGATCGGGTAGGGTCACAACCATTGGCTGTTCAATAGTTAAGGATACATTGTAACAGCGTTCTAAAATGATGCTATAGGCATGTAGGAGTTTATGCTTTATGGCTGCTTTATCAAAATGCATTTTCTCCATTTTTTCACCGACCATTTTTTGAAGCGCAGGGCTTACAAAAAATGGTTCAAGTTGATAGGGAGTAATAGCAGCACCTAAATGAGTATCTTTTGCGGAAGCTGGAAAGACAACCTGTAGTAATAAATCTATCAAACCTGCATTTTCTTCCAAAATAGCTTTATCTGTAATAGGCTGTAGCAATGCCTTATTTCCTTTTATTTTATCTCCAATAATTTTAAAAATCAGTCGTCTGGTTTGATCTTTTTTGTAAGTATCTGGTATATCCTGCCAAAAATCTAGTAGTGGTTTTAAACTTAAAGTAGTTTTAAATGGAAAAGTCAGTTGTTCTTCAACACCTGTATTTAAGTTAATGTGATAATGACTCATAGTGTTTATTTTATTAATGGGTTTGCGAAATCGAATCGTTTGTTATAGGAGGGGCAATGTTATAAATAATAACGTTTTGTTGTATTTCTTAGTTTGAAACAAGTGTAAAAGATGTGTTAGTTTGCTTATTTTGAAGTGTTTAAAAAGAATAATTGTATGGCCACGGAACAAAAATATTACTTTGCTCATTTAATAAAAAGCAATCTCATCAACACTTAATTTTATTTAGGGAACAATTTGACGTATTTTTGTGTTTAATAATTAGGAAAAGTAATTTATTTACAATATTTTTTACATTATTCATAAAAAACACACACTTTAGATGAGTTAAATGAACCATCTAAAGATTAAAATTACTAACAAATATATGGGATTTTTGCTGAAATTTATATTAGTATTGTTAATTCTCTACTATGGATTAAAGCTAGGTGCTCGTTTGTTATTACGAAAGTTAGTTAATTCTAATCCACTATTAAGTGAACTATATAAGCAACAAAGGCAGTATGAAGCGCAGGCGAGAGAGGCTTCACAGTATGGAGCATCACATCAATATAAAAATGTAGAAGTTAAAGTGAAAAAAAGTCAAGAGACAACAAAGGCAGATAACAAAGCACTTGATGATAGTGAGTATATTGATTTCGAAGAAGTAACTACTCAATAAAAAAATGCGCTGTTTTCCGATAATTACTTAAACCCTATTGTTACTAAAAGGTCAAAATTTGCGTTATAACTATTGAATTTGTGTTAAAAACAAAACAAATTAATAGTTAGTTGAAAACTGTAGATTTGTTATGTCAACCACTATTACTACATTTTTCATTAGCCACTTTTGTATAGGGTTTATCGCTGCCAATCATAAATCCATCGGCGAGTTTTGTAGATTTACATAAAAAGGAGTAACTTTATAGGCTTCACTCGTCTTAAAGATAAATATTTGGATAAAATTTCATGTTTTTTCATAATTGTGTGGTTGAATAATTGAGTTTTAGGCATCTTCCTTGTGGGGATGCCTTTTTTTTGTGTTTTTGGTTTTGAGTTCGACAGCGAACTATCTTGAAATAAGCTCCTAAAAATAATTTTCAATTTTCAATTTTCAATTTTCCATTCAACTTAACTTTGTTCTTTTTTTAGAAAAGCTTAACTTGCGTTCATGGATGTATTGACAATCAATAATGTGAGTAAGATTTATGAAAAGGCAAGGGCAGTAGATGGTATCAGTCTAAGTGTGCCTGAACAATCTATTTTTGGATTACTAGGGCCAAATGGTGCAGGCAAAACCACGCTTATTCGCATGATTACCAATATCTTAGTGCAAGATACGGGCAGTATTGAGTTGAAAAATATTTCGGCTAAAACACGCAATATGTACATTGGTTACATGCCTGAGGAGCGTGGTTTGTATAAAAAAATGAAAGTAGGGGAGCAGTTGATGTATTTAGCACAACTCAAAAACCTGTCGCGCCGTGAAGCTAAAAAAAAACTGACCGCTTGGCTCGAAAAATTTGGTATTGAGGACTGGTGGCACAAAAAAGTCGAGGAACTGTCTAAAGGAATGCAGCAGAAAATCCAGTTTATCGCTACGGTTGTACACGATCCCAAACTCATTATTTTAGACGAGCCATTTTCGGGTTTAGACCCTATCAATGCAAATATGATTAAAAACGAGATTTTTGAGTTAAAACAAAAAGGAGCGACTATTCTATTTTCTACTCACCGCATGGAACAGGTTGAAGAAATTTGTGAATGTATTGCCCTCATTAACAAAGGAAAAATTGTATTGTCAGGCTCTGTAGCAGATTTAAAACAACAGTTTAAGGAAAATAAATTTAAATTAACCTATAAAGGCCATTTCTCCGATATTCCCGAATTTTTA
The DNA here is from genome assembly GCA_020631155.1 of Bacteroidota bacterium. GTDB lineage: Bacteria > Bacteroidota > Bacteroidia > Chitinophagales > UBA2359 > JAHDHV01. Next base: position 4,476 of record JAHDHV010000138.1, read on the forward strand.
AACATTTTTGAGATTTTAGAACATCATGAACAGCATTTAACCCTTCACCTAAATGAAGGATATACTCCTAATGATGTGCTGAGTTATTTCATCAGACAAGGCCTTCAAATTCAGGAGTTCAAAGAAATTTTGCCTTCACTCAACGAAATTTTTATCAATCAAGTAAAAGCGGTAAGTCTATCGGAAGGCGAAAATATGGAATCGCTAGGGCATTGGTCTACAAAGCCATCTAATTAGTTCGTTCGTGATTAGTGGAGCAGGGATTCGTGTTTGGACAAATTTATTGATAGTAATTATTTTCAAGTGAGTTCTGTAACGAAAGCTTTAGTTGTTAAAATTCCTGTAAATATTTGTAAATCACAAAAATATACAGATTGAAAAGTTGAAAAATAATTACTGACTTTTAGAAGCTAAATAGCCAAAAGGCTAAATAGCAAGCTGACAATGTTCTTATGGTCAGGCAAAGTATTAATAAGAAAATGAAACATACCAGTTTTGTTAGAATTGTTAAAACCTTGTAACTTTATAACCTTCGAAACTCAAAAAACAGTCAACCATACACAGCATCAAATATGCGAAAAATACTCCTCATATTCAAGCGAGAATACATTACAAGAGTTCGTAAAAAGTCATTTATCATCACCACCTTGTTAGTGCCATTGGGTTTTATTGTACTCATTGCTATACAAGCAGCACTGTTGAGCTATAGTTCCACAGGTAAAATGCGGATAGCCGTAAAAGATGATACAGAAGGAAAGGTATTTGCCCATCGCTTTGAAGATACGCAAAATTTATATTTTATAAAAGTAAATGAGCCATTAGAAGCCTTACAGCAAAATTATCAACGCCAAGACTTTGATGGCATCCTTTATATCCCTAATATCAACCTAGACAAACCCAGTGGGATTCGATATATTTCTGAACAGTCACTAGGAATTTCAGTGAAAAGCTATGTGCAACGTGAGATAAAAAGCGAAATTAAACGCTTGAAAATCAGAGAGTTTGGTGTAAATACGAAAGCTTTTAAACGGATAGAGAAATTGAATATTGATATTGACGAACAGGGGGCTGAGGGCAGTGATATGGCGAGCACAGGCATTGCTACAGGAGTCGGGTATTTTATGGGCATGTTGATGTATTTTGTGATTTTTATTTATGGGAGTATGGTGATGCGGAGTGTGATGGAGGAAAAAAGCAACCGTATTGTGGAAGTGATTTTGTCATCAGTGCGGCCATTTAAATTGATGATAGGTAAGATTTTAGGCGTTGGTGCAGTTGGCTTAACACAATTTGCCATTTGGATTGTGCTGCTGTTTTTTATCAATATATTTATGGGCATCCTAATTGGCGGTACGATGGATTTGTCGGGGGCGCAGATGGGCGCAAATGAACAGGATATGGAGCAGGCAATGGAAATGTGGGAAGCGGTGCAAGGGCATTTTTCGGAATTGCCCATCGGCTTATTGATTGGTAGTTTGCTGTTTTATTTCTTTGGCGGCTACGTCCTATATGCTGCTCTTTTTGCGGGGCTTGCCGCTGCCGTTAATGACGAAAGTGATGTGCAAACGCTCACAATTCCGATTAGTATTCCTGTTGTATTGGCGGTATTTATCCTCATTGCTATTATTGAAAATCCGAACAGTGGGCTGGCGGTTTGGTCGTCTATGTTTCCGCTATTTTCGCCGATTATTATGCCTGCGCGCATTGCCTTTGGCGTACCTACCCACCATTTGATTTTATCTATGGCCTTGCTTGTTTTAGGCTGCATTATTGCCATTTGGATAGCGGCTAAAATCTATCGAGTTGGTATTTTGATGTACGGCAAAAAAATATCTTTTAGAGAAATCGGGAAATGGCTGTTTGCTAATTATTGAGTGCCATCTAATCAAAATCTACAAAATAAGAAAAGCTGTTTGATGAATTGGACCTGTAAATAAAACAAACACAGCATTTTATAAAAATGCCATGCTTGTTTATAGATATATACTTTGGCTTATTCTTGGGGTAAAGATTAAGTTATTAGATTTTCCTCATAATAAATTTATTTCATCAACACCAATTTTTGCGTAGCTACTCGCCGCCCATTAATCAATAAAACAGCATAATAAATGCCACTAGAAACATTCGGCAAACTAAGGGATTGTTGGTATTCACCCATTTGTAGTTGTTCCTTATCGTATAAAGAAGTGATGATTTGCCCTTGATGATTGAAAATATGCAGGCTGATATTGCTACTTTTAGGAAGGGAAAAACGCAACTGTGTTTGATGCTTAAAAATGGATGGAGTGGCAAAGAAAGTTTTATTCTGTAATAATGGTTTATTGTCAATATTATTTATCAAAGCTGTACATGCACAACTACTACTCAAACAGAATGTAACACTTTTATCTTCTGTATTACAATAAATTAATCTATCATTTTTACTTACACAAGCAAGAGAAGTGTGTAGGTCTACTGTGACAAAACCACTTTGAAAAATTCCTCTAATACTTCCTATACCCTCAATCCAAACCTCATCAGGCTTGTCTTTATCCCCAAAAATCCATTTTTTCCTTTGGATTCCTTCTACATTAATGTGTTCAATAGCTGTTACTCTCAAGTCAATGGACATATCAGGAAGCATAAAAAATGGTAAGGTAACTGTTTCTCCTTCTTCTAAGGAAAAATCATACATTAAATAGTCTTTATGTAAATCTGTGAAGTATATTTGTTCACTTGGTCTTAGATATACTTTACTATTTTCTTCTCGTAGACTACCTACAAAAACGGGTCTTATACTATCACCTATATTTAATGCATACATTTTAAGATAGTTATTTCCATCAATGATAGTATCTGCTTCAAGGTAATATTTACTAGGCTCAATGCCAACCCAAGAACATATGTTTATAATCCATATCTTGTTATCTTCTATGAATGGTAAATAATTATCATCTACTTGAGCAAATAAATTTAAAAAAGCAAACAAGGAAATGAGTGATATTGATATTGATTTCATGATATATTATATTTTTTATTTGATTGATAGCATTTTTTGGATAGTTACTGTTGTACCATGTAGAGATAAAACCGCATAGTAAATGCCGGTAGGTACTCCATCAAGTTGTAGCTCTTGTTGATGTTTCCCACTAGAAAGGAAGGTATTGGAAATAGATGTGTATATTTTTTGCCCACTACTATTGTAAATGTGTAGGCTTGTTAAACTACTTTGAGGAAGGGAAAATTTGATGGTGACAGGCTGTTGACTAATAATATTAGGGATAATCTGTAGGCTGTTATTCGAAGAATTAGGTTCGACAATATTAGTAGTTAATGCTCCTTCTTCATTGATACTACAATAAATATTGGGCGAAAGCTCTGTATTACAATAAATAGGTCTATTTTGTTCATAAACAGCAGCTAATGTCGCATAAGTTTCTGAGGCAAACTGACTTCCTGTATGAAGTGGACCTTGTAAGCTTCCAATTCCCTCTAGCCAAGTTTCTTCTCGACTATAACTATGGTTAGTTAAAAACTCTAGACTCCATTTATTTTTTTTTATGCCACCTATCTCAGTTAATTCCTTTTGTGTTACAGCAAGAGTCAAGGAGTCCATATCATATGTAAGTAAAAAAGGTATAACAAGTGTGTCTCCTTCTTCAATAGAAAAATCATAAATTAAGAATTCAGGTAATTCTCCTAGTGATTCAGTTGTGAATTTTGCATATACTTTTTTGTTGTCCTCTCTAATTCCTGCAATTAGTAATTTAGTATTCTGTTCATCCATAGACAGGGATTCTGTATAAAAGTTGTGATACTGTTGGTTTTCTATCAGCGTATCTCCATCAAAAAAATATTTTACATATTTAGTGCCTGTCCAAGCACTTCCTTCATACGTAATCCATTCCTTTGTAGCATCTCCAATAAATGAATGATAGGTTTCTTGAGCTAGTAGCATATTAGTTATGAGAAGTAGAAGCAAAAAAAATGATGTATTTTTCATTTTGTTTTTTGTTTAAAAAGATTAAAAAATGACTATTGATATACAGTTCTAGTTGTAGTACAAAGCTAGTAGAGCATATCAAAATATTATTTCATCAACACCAATTTTTGCGTAGCTACTCGCCGCCCATTAATCAATAAAACAGCATAATAAATGCCACTAGAAACATTCGGCAAACTAAGGGATTGTTGGTATTCACCCATTTGTAGTTGTTCCTTATCGTATAAAGAAGTGATGATTTGCCCTTGATGATTGAAAATATGCAGGCTGATATTGCTACTTTTAGGAAGGGAAAAATGCAACTGTGTTTGATGCTTAAAAATGGATGGAGTAGCTGTTAAAAAGTTGGTTTTGTTGTTAATGGTGGTCGTATTGCTGACGAGGGCGTTACATTTTTTATTAAAACTACCTGGATAAACTACATCTGCAAACTCTGGATTGCAATAGACTAATTCTCCATCTTGTAATTGAGAAATGAGGACAATATCAACATCTACTGTAGCCATACCGGGCATTAAAACTCCATTTAAACTACCAATACCTTCTATCCATATATCATTAAAAGCAGTGCCATATTCATTATCTAAATACCATCTAGTTCGCCATTCTCCATTAAGTAATTGAACAGAATCTACAGCGGTGACAGTTAATAAAACACCATCTTCCTCTTTTATGCCTCGAATTCTTATCTGTTCACCTTCTACTAAAGTAAAATCATAAAGTAAAATGTTTACACTATTTCCTCGCACATACACTTTTTTCTCTATTTCAATTAATGCCCCTGCATAAAGATTTTGATGTTCAGACACTCCGCCAATATAACTCACATATAGTTTTCTATATTTTAAATTATCAATAATCGTATCGCCCACTAAATAAAAATGCTCATAAGGAAGCCAATCTATAGTGTACCACTCTGTATCTTTATCTGTAATTAGAGGGGTGTAGGTATCATTTATTGAGGTAGATTTAAATGAATAAAATGCCTTATCTCTACCACCTTGTCTACTAGCAGTACAATATTGCCTATTGGTATGTTTGTTTTTTCTAGGAGTGTAGGCTTCTATACGATAAATAGTTGGATCAAGGTATCTACTGTTGTCTTTGTCACGATTCATTCCCCAAAAGCAATTTTCATATAACATTTTTTTAACAGTTACCCAATCTTCTTTACTGAGTTGTTCTTCGCAATACCTCACTAAGTTTAGTGGATCAGGGTAGTCACATTTCTCAAACTCTTTTATGATAACCTTATATTTATTTCTACTGATTTCTATGAATTTATAAATAAAAACATTGTAATTGAAAGATGGCTCAATAGAAATTCTATAGGTTTCTTTTTTCATACTGTTATAAAATGGTTCTCCATATTGTTGCCACTGGTTTTTTTCCCATTCCACATATCTTTCTGTTTTTTTCAGACTGTCGTACTTTTGAATGAATTCCAAGTCTACTGTGCAATGAGGGTAGTCGTTTTGATGGCTCAATAGGAAAAGAAAGAAGAGGAAACTTAGAATAGTTAGTGCTTGAAGTACAAAGGGAAGTAGGGTAGAGGGTTTGTAATTACACATTTTTATTTTTTGGATTTAGACTTTGTATTGTCATCAATAAAAAATCTAAAGATTGAGCATAATTTAGTGTTTCATATTCTAATCCTATTGCTCTAATATTTTTATAATAATTTTTTCTGTTTTGGAAATAATTTTTCTCTAGTTCAATAAAAACAGCATCTTGTCCTAGTTTTTCAATCAAAAACCATTTTTCCAGTAATCTAGTGGTTCTACCATTTCCATCTTGGAAAGGATGAATTTTAACAAACACCAAATGAATTTGAGCAGCATAAAAAAAGGTTTCTTTGTCTGGTAAATGAGTGTGTAGCAATGTTTCAATGTCCTTAAATAGCTGTTCTAACGCTTCATTGACTTTGTTTGGAGCACAGGCAACATACTCTATTCTGTCTTGTTCGTTCAAAACAAACATTGGGTTATTGCGAATTTTGCCCCTTTGAGAAGCAGGCAGTAGGTGATTGCTCAACATCTCATGTGCTTTGAACAAGTTCGCTTTTGTTAAGTGTTCTTTTTGAATAAATTGATAGGCACTAAATAAATCTTCGGATTTTTTGGTATAATCTGGATGGTAAGGGACATTTAGAAATTTATGTTTGAAAAAACTGTCAAAATCAATGTTTTCCCCTTCTATTTTTGAAGAATAAACACTAGAAATAGAGTTGTAAAAATCAAAATAGTCAACAGGCAAATCTTCTTCTTTTTTATCTTGAATGGCTTTAAGAGGTTGAAAATCAATGTCTTTTAAAAAGTCATTTTTTAATGTGTTGCTAATCATATTTAAATGAGTTTACTGTTGGAAAACCTCTTGGCTAAGGTGTAACCATTATATTGTTGTTGGTCGGTGATTTCTTGTACATAAGGAATGGGCATGGAAAAAGTATTCATTTCTTGTTCTGTATCAAACTCAACTTCTGCAAGATACAATTTATTAGGGGGTAAATTTATTTCATCAATAGCAATACGTATTTGATTGACTATAATGATGTATCTGATTTTTTCAACAATAAAACCTTTTAAAATGTTTAATTTGTCAAATGCTGCTTTTTGCAAATACAGCGTATTGATTAGACTTGTTCGACGTGGGCAGCTTGGAGATAAAATAGAGCTATTTTCAATCATTTGAAGGCTTTTTGAAGGAGCATAGCCTAGCTACGTAACTGAAAAAAGGCACAAAATGGGCAGAAAAGAGCCTATTTTAGCCCAAGATGAATCACGCCGAACAAGTCTATTTTTAAAATTCCCTTTTTATTGGGGCTTAGTTCTTCTTTTTGAGTTAATTTGTAAACTATTTTACCTTCCTTTTCAACTATTCTCAATCGCAATCTAGTCCCATCAAGATATTTATCTCTAATTTTTTTTGAACTAACAATAGCTTGATTTTCGGGAAAACTAGCTAGGAGATAAGCCCTTTCATATTCGTATTTTCCGTACTTCATTTTATTTTGACAGTGGTATAGTAGACTTTTTTAAATATTATTTTGGGCTGCCCCCTCTGTTTCGCAAAAGTCGCTGACGCTCCTAATGCTCAATCATCGGGGTCGGGCTGCCCGTTCCAATTCGCCTTTGCCAAAATGCTGTTCGCTCTAAGCCTCGCTGATAGCTCTCTACACGTTCCGCCCTCACTTGGCTAAGGCTCTCTAGCATTTGGCTTTGGCTCATTTCCACTTGCATCCCTCATCCAAGCGAACAGCTAGGTAATTTACAATTGTCAAGTTATTTATATAGATGGGAGACGTGAGATAGGAGATAGTCGGTTACTCTTTTTTTAATAATTGGCTTTGATTCGCTGCTTTTAGGGCGGGAACAATGGAGGCAATAGTAGCAATCACAACAACGGTTACAAAAACGAGGGCAAAATCTTCCCATCGCATACTAACAGGGTAGGCATCAATTAAGAAGGAAGCCCCTTGCAATTTAATGATTTTAAAATGCTGCTGAATAAGGCAGATGGTGACCGCCAAAATGCTACCAATACCTGCACCTGTGAGCGCAAGTAGGATGCCTTCCACAAAAAAGATGCGTTTAATAAAGGTCCTAGTAGCTCCCATTGCTTTGAGGATGCCAATGTCCCTGCTTTTTTCGATGACCAACATAGACAGTGAGCCGATAATATTAAAGGCAGCAACCATCAAAATAAAGGTAAGAATAAAATAGACCGCCCATTTTTCGGTTTTCATGACTTTATATAAAAAAACATCCTGCTCATAGCGATTTTTAACCTCAAAATTATCGCCTAAAATCTCCTTGATTTGCGATTGCAGTTGAGCGACACTACACTTGGGATCAAGGGCGATTTCCAGCGCACTAACGGCTCGCTCGTAGCTTAAAATTTCTCGCATAAAGCGCATCGGCACAATGATGTAACGACTGTCGAAGTCTTGTTGAATGGCAAAGGTGCCACTGGGGTAAATAATGGACTGTCGGAAGGCATTTTCGGGTCGCATAGTGCTGACTTTGCCCTCGCGTTTGGGCATAAATACTTTGAGAGGCGTAAATTCATTATGGATGTTGACCCCCAAAATACTTTCCACAACAACGCCGAGTATGGCATAGTTGCGTTCACCATCTTTAAGCAAAAACTGACCATCAATAATGGCAGTATCCACTTCTGAGACTTGTTCGTACACATCGTCTACGCCCTTTAAGCGACCGATGAAATCCTTATCTTTGTACTGCAACAATGCGTTTTCTTCGAGTACTTCTGAGATAGCATTTACACCTTTTAGCGCGCGCAATTGGTCTATGTGAATGGTGTCAGGGTCAAAGGTTTTACCCTTTTTGACGGTAATTTTTAAGTCGGGATTGAAGGTATTGTAAAGCGAAGTAACCAAATCTTCAAAGCCATTAAAGACGGATAACACCAAAATAAGCGCAGCCGTTCCCACAATCATGCCCAATACCGACACACCAGCAATGATGTTGATGGCATTGGTTGATTTTTTGGAAATTAAATATCGCTTGGCAATTTTTAAGGCTAGATTCATTGGTTTAATTACGAATTAGAAATTACGAATTATTTATTTTGTTGTGAAGATGTAATATATTGCATATCTATATGTTTTTTTATTTATCTTCTTCACTATTGTTAATTTTTTTAAATAAATCTTCTACTTTGTCGGCTTCGTCAAGGGTTTCGTCTAAGTAGAACTCTAGTTCGGGCATTCGGCGGAGTTTGTGTCGGAGGCGATTGCCTAGTTTGCGTTTAATGACATATTCATTAGCAGTAATGGTATCCACAATACCTTGCTTGTCAGTAACGTTGTAAACACTTAGATAGATGCGTGCTAATAGTAAATC
>JAHDHV010000139.1:0-11864 GCA_020631155.1 Bacteroidota bacterium
TTGATTTTTTTGTTTCTTTTTTTATCAAGCAAAAAAGAAAAAAATGTAGAGCAAGGGAGACTTTTTAAGATTAAGAAAAATAGCTATTATACGAAATCCCTCTTTTTCTGACACACTCAGATTTTATAGATTCGTTGATTATAAACAAACACATTAACACTTAATCATTTTTTTTAAAAAAACTTCATATGTCAAATCTCAATTCAATTTTATTCTTACTCCTTTTCACACTTTGTTTTTGCTTTTTTTCTTGTAAAGAGGCGAAAAAAAATCCTATTTCCTGCAATACAATAAAAGACTTAGGTGAAAACTTTCAAGGTTTTGAAAATTTAGAATTAGCTAGAGAATGTGCTGAAAAAACAAAAAAACCATTATTAGTTGTGTTTACTTGTTGGGCTTGTGTTGGAGATATAGATGCCATTTGGCGAATTTTAAGGCAAAAAAAAGTAAAAAAAATAATTAACGAAGCATTTATTTTAGTTGCTTTATTTACTGATGACGATGCTTGTTTTCTAAGAACTCCCACTACTATTCATATGTATTCAAAAAAATGTATTCAAACCATAGGACAAAAACATACCGCTTTTTTACACCAGCATTTTGGAAAAAAAAATCATCCGCCAGTCTATGCCCTATTTGACCATCAGCTTCGCCCACTAAATGATGCAATTGGCTACACGCCTAAAGATCAGCAAGAAAAGTTTGTTCGTTTTTTGAAATCTGTTCTCTAACAATCTTCACTCGCACATAGGTAAATTACACATAACAAATAGCAATTTTGGAGACGAAAAGAAAAATCGCCCGTCTAATGTATTGTTTTATGTCACAGAAACGTTAACAAAGAAGATACTAATAACTATTACGCTGTCATTACATAGTTTTTTTATAATAAAAGGTAAAACGTTTTTTCTAAATTTCTATAAAAATAATAGATGACACACATGAGATTATTATTTCTTTCTTTTTTATTGCTGTTGTTTTTTGTAAATGGGCAACCTACTGATTTACAAGCACAAAGCACTAAAACACTTATCAGCTCAGAACAATTCGGCGGTCCTATCAAGCAAATTTATAGAGGGGTTTCTGACGGTAAAAAAGATCAAAGTAAACAGGATTTTTGCAGTAGTGGCAATGGTTTAGAGCAGTCTTGCACTGATTCACAAGGGAATTTATATGTAACAGATATGAATAATAGAGGCATCCATAAAATCACCTCTAATGGCAAAATGGAATTTATTCCCATGAGTACTAGACCACTAGGCATTACCGTTACTTCGGATAATACTTTGATAATTGCTTCACATAAAGCCCTTTATCGTTACACCTCAACAGATAAACACCCCAAAAAATGGGAACTCAATGACCCTGAAGGGGCGATTCGCTTTCACTCTTATCAGTATCTTGCTATAGATGCTCATGATAATGTATATGTTAATGATTATAGAGGACAAATCAATAAGGTAACACCTGATGGCACTGTTTCTATTGTTGCAGGTGATAGAACTCGCTCTAATAAAAGTCATGAAAATGGAATTGGCAAAGCAGCAAGGTTTAGCCGTTTAGTGGGTATTGCTATTGATAAAGCAGGAAACTTATATGTAGCAGAACGAAAAAGCTATGTTATTCGCAAGGTTACCCCTGATGGAGTTGTGAGCAATTTTGCAGGAACAGGTGTGGCAGGTTTTAAAGATGGCCCTAAAGGAGAAGCACAGTTCAACAGCCCTAAAGGTATGGTATTTGACAATGAAGGCAATTTGTATATTGCTGATAGACTGAACTTTGCGATTAGAAAAATTGACACCAATGGTAATGTAACAACTGTTGCAGGTATTGGCGGAATTTCGGGAAATCAAAATGGCAAAGCACTTGCCTCTACTTTTGGCCGCCCCGTTGACGTAAGCATTGCAAACAATCAGTTATACATTGTAGATTGGGTTAATAATGAAATTAAAACGATAGGCTTATCCTCTACTTATAGCGATTTAAATGCAAAAACAACGATTGAAGTACAACAATTTACCACTTATCCTAATCCAACAAGCGATTGGTTTACGCTTAATTTTGACGCACCTAGCCCACTCGCTACAGGGAGAATGTTAATAAGCAATATGGATGGTAAAATTATTTTGGTAGAAGATAATGTGCCAACTAATGCTGCTACTCGTCGCATTGATTTAACAAATTATCCATCAGGTACTTATTTTGTACATATGCAAATTGGCGAGCAGGTGTTTACTCAACAAGTTGTGAAGGCAAGTAAGTAAACTTTAGATGTGAGACGTGAGATGTGAGACGTAAGACCTTTGGAGTTCGATATTTAAGGTAGAGATGTAAAATTTTACGTCTTTACATCTTTACGGACTTTAAGGTTCTATTCTCTAATAAAAATTTTTAGAAAAACTAGAAAAGGTGCGTAATATTCATTTATTATGCACCTTTTTTTTATAAAAAATTAGTAATTTAAAATTTACTCAACTATTTATTCTAAAGGGTACACAAAAGTCATCGTTTTTTTATTGATAGAGTAGATTCATGAATCTGCTTTACGAAAAAGAAGCGCAGGCAGGTCAAAAATCGGTAGCAAAGCGCAGGCCTGAAGCGCAAGAACGATATTTTTGACAAGCGTTTTTGCTTACTTTTTTCGCGACTGCAAAAAGTAAGTCGCCGAAGGCAATCGTGGAGTTTCAGACCCTATTTTCGGCGAGGGTTTCAGTAGTATTTAAACACATTTACCCCCTAAACAAACCAACTCAACATTCAAAGAAACTATTGTTTTAATTTGTGTACCCTTGTAAATGAAAAATTAGTAATTTAAAATTTACTCAATTATTTAGTATGTTTCTTTTTGGCTATTAGAGTTCAGAAATTGGAAATGAGCAATTAATTTTTGATTTTTTTATGGATGATCTGACGACTAAGAAATTAAAAGTCTAATCACAAATCCACGAATCCACGACCTGTAAAGCATAAACTGTTTACTTAAAAAGTACCGCATTTGAAGCACACCAACAATTTACCCCAAAGCATATTCCAAATCCTCCAATAAATCGTCAATATCCTCAATGCCAACACTTAGCCGAATCATAGAATCTACAATACCTACTTTAATACGCTCGGCTCTTGGTACAGAAAAATGGGTTGTTGTGGGTGGATGCCCTATTAAAGATTCCACACCACCCAGCGATTCAGCGAGGGTAAATATTTTAACCCTAGCCAATACCTTCGCTGCTGCCTCCACAGTATCTTCTTTCAATGTGAAAGACACCATTCCACCAAAGTCAGACATTTGCCGAACTGCAATTGCATGATTTGGATGGTCTTTAAAACCCGGCCAATACACTTTAGCTACCTTATTGTGTTGTCGTAAAAATTGAGCAACCGCCGCCGCATTTTCACAATGTCGCTCCATTCGCACATGCAGGGTTTTAATGCCTCGCAAAGTTAAAAAACAATCCTGTGGTCCTGGTATCGCTCCGACTGCCCCTTGTAAAAATCGCATTTGCTCGGCTAACTCATCGTTATTGCAAAGCACTGCCCCCATGACTACATCAGAATGACCACCTAGATACTTTGTAATAGAGTGTACGACTATAGTTGCCCCTAAATCAAGGGGTTGTTGTAAATAAGGCGAAGCGAAGGTATTATCTATGCAAAAAAAGATGTTATGTGCTTTAGTAATTTTTCCAATCGCTTCAATATCCATAATGTTGAGCATGGGATTAGTGGGACTTTCTAGCCATAACATTTTGGTATTTTTATTGATGAAAGGCAAAATATTGGCTGGCTCGCGCATGTCTATAAAGTGAAATTTGATGCCGTAGCGCAAAAATACATTTTTCAAAATACGATAGGTTCCACCGTATAAATCATTGTTTACCAGTACTTCATCCTCTGGATTGAGCAAGCGCATGACCGTATCAATGGCTGCCATTCCGCTAGAAAAGCAATAACAATGTTGAGCATTTTCAATGGCTGCCAAATTTTGCTGCAAAGCATCGCGAGTTGGATTTTGAGTGCGCCCATAATAATATTTAGCCTCTGCCCCTAGTGCTTTTTGAGCGTAAGAAGAGGTTTGGTAAATGGGAGTCATAATTGCCCCTGTTGATGGGTCAGCATGTAGGCCTGCATGTATAAGCTTGGTGTTGATTTTCATTTTTTGGCTATTTGGCTGTTTGGCTGTTTGGCTGTTTGGCTGTTTGGCTGTTTGGCTGTTTGGCTGTTTGGAAGTTAGATAATGTGTTATATTAAATTGACAATAGAAAATTATGTTGGCTTGGCAAAGGGATTTTAGTGGAAATGAGCCAAAGCCAAACGCTAGAGAGCCTTAGCCGAGTGAGGGCGGAACGTAGAGAGCTATCAGCGAGGCTTAGAGCGAACAGTGTTTTGGCAAAGGCGAATTGCAACGGAAAGCCCGACCCCTCTGTTTGAGCATTAGGAGCGCAGCGACTTTTGTGAAACAGAGGGGATTGCCCCATATTAAAAATTAATTATTAGTGATCAGAGATTAGTAATTCTACAATAATAAGTTGATTATTATTTTGCCTTGTACTTCGTTGAAAAGCCTCGCCGTAGCTTTGGCTATGCCTATGTTTTTCGCCTCGTACAAATCAAAATCATTTTGGATTTATGGTTCAAATTATTATCTCCGCATTACTTAGATTGTTTTGAATGTCTACCATCTGATTTCTAAATTCTAATAGCTAACTTTCTAATCTCTAAGTCACTATACATTCTGATACATTTGCTCAATAGCTTGTTGATAGTGTTCGGCAATGGTTTTGCGTTTTAGCTTTAAGGTTGGTGTTAATTCGTCATTTTCCATTCGCCAGACGGTAGGCAATAGAGTAAAGTCTTCAATTTGTTGCGATTTGTCAAAATGTTGATTGCAATTAGCCACTATTTCTTGAAATTTCACTAGTACCTGTGGATGTTCAATCATTTCTTCAAAAGATTCATAAGGAATTTTATGCTCCTCACAATAAGCTTTTAAGCCAGCAAAAAAAGGCACGATCAGCGCAGTAGGATAAGCTTCATTTGCACCTACTACCATAATTTGCTCAATTAAAAAATGCTCTCGAAATTTATTTTCAAGCGGCTGTGGTGCAACGTATTTTCCATTCGATGTTTTAAATAATTCCTTTTTACGGTCTGTGATTTTTAAAAATTGCCCTCTTACAAAAGTTCCAATATCGCCCGTATGAAACCAACCATCTTCCATTAACACCTCTGCCGTCAAATCCGGGCATTTGTAGTAGCCCATCATAATGTTCGGGCCGCGCACCACAATTTCATTATCAGGTTCACTCAATCGTATTTCTACTCCCGGTATTGGCAAACCCACTGTTCCCAACATTCCACCGCCGGGTTCAAAGCGGTTAAAAGCCAGAACGGGTGCCGTTTCTGTTAACCCATAACCCTCGCGCACGACTATGCCAGCAGCATTAAAAAGCCGAGCTAATCTAGGTTGTAAGGCTGCCCCACCTACTACAATGCCTTTTAATTTGCCTCCAAACACTCTTTTCCATTTATTGAATACCAAGCGGCGTGCCCATCGCAATTGAAATCGGTATTTAAAATCTTGTGGCGCATCTAACTCGTATTGATCGCCTAATCTTAAAGCCCAATCGTGCGCCCATTTTGAGAGCGAATCTAGTTCGCCAGCTCGCATTTGTATTTTGTTGAAAATCATTTCTAACAATCGTGGAACGATGCTAAAATATTGAGGGCGAACTTCTTGCATATCGTCCATAATTCCATCCATACTATTAGCATAGTAAATAGACGCTCCAAAAGCCATATAAGTATAAGTAACAGTGCGCTCAAAAATATGACAAAGAGGCAAAAAACTAAAGGCTCGGTCTGTGCTAGAAAGTGGCAAAATGGGCATGAGTGCCTTAATATTGCTAACAATATTGTAGTGAGATAACATCACACCTTTGGGGGTGCCTGTTGTGCCAGAAGTGTAAATAATGGTTGCCAAATCTTTAGGTTTTACCTTCTTTTTGACCGCCTCCAATTGGTTATTATTCACACTATTGTTGTAGCGAAATAGGTTTTTCCAGTAATTAGCTCCATGCACTTCATCTAAAGTATATAAAACTTCTAGCAAAGGTGTATGCTCACTGATATTCAACACCTTATCATATAATTCTTGATTATCTACAAAGCAAATTTTTATTTCTGCATGATTAAAAACAAATTGAAAACCTGCTTCACTAATCGTTGGATATACGGGCACGGTAACAGCTCCAATCTGTAGGATGCCCAAGTCAACAAAATTCCATTCAGGACGGTTATTTTGTGTAATCAATGCGATTTTATCCCCTTTTTTTACCCCTAATTGCAACAATCCTTTACTCACCTCATCAGCTAATTTTTGCACTTCCTTTGTGCTATACTTCTTCCACTCCTTGCCGACTTTATGCGCCAAAGCTACTTCTTTCTCATATTTATGTAATTGATATGGAATAATATCAAAAAGTCGCTCAAAATTCATATATTGTAGTATTCTTATACTAAGTAATTCTACAATAATAAGTTGAGCCAGTCACCTTTATTATTTGGCTTTTATAGTTCAACTTATTATTTCCACATTACTAAAATACAAAAGTTTTGCAACTATTGTACCTTATTTGCCTAATTCAAAGATGTTTTTTCTATTTGTAAAAGCAAGGTAAGAAAAAGATGGACAATGTACTAAAATCTTGACAGATAGATTGCGAAAAATTTAGCAGCTAGGAATAGAATTGTTCTGAAAGGGTGAATTAAGCAATCCTGCAATAAGAGTAATTCTACAATAATAATTTTAAGGCGCATCAAAAATGATAGCGAATACCAAAATTAAGGTTGTAAGATTGGGGAAAGGTTTTGGTTTCAAATTCATCGTCTTTACTAGGTGGGTGGGTGTAAATAGGGCTTAAACTGCGTTGATAGCTTGGCTCCAGCCACAAACCTAAACGGTGACTGGCTATAAAGCGCAAACCTAAGCCAAATTGTAGATCAAAAGTTTGGTTGCTCAAATTAGCAAATACTTCATTTTCATCTATATTTACATTATCATAAGTTAAGCGATCATCAAAACCTTGATGTTCTCTGCATTTTTTGTCTAATCTTATATTGTTGATAGTCAAAGATTTATCAACTAAAAAATTGCTCTGCAAGCCCCCTATAAAAGAAAACTGAAATGGGCTTTTAGAAAGGCGGAAAGGTCGAAACTCTGCCAATAAAGGCACACTAATAAAAGTGGTCTGTTGTTCGGTAAAAATATCTACTTCAAATTCATCATCTTTCCTACAATCCTTACCATCACCTCTAGGACGATGCGTAAAGTTAATATTCAAATCTGTATCACCATAAGAAGATTCTAATGTATACTTGGTTGCTACAGAAACAGGTTCCGTTGAGTTAGGGGTCTCCTCCTCATAAATCAAAGTAACATCATTATGTTTGGCTTTTTGCTCTTTGCGCGCATAACCTACGCCTGTATAAAGCGTCCATCTATCATTCACATGGTAGCCTACTCTTGCCCCTGTTTGCCAAGCTAAATCTATATCCTCATTTTTATTTAAACGATCTTTTCGCCCCCCACCTCCAGAACTCCTTTTTGATTTACCATCCTTCAAAACACGATGCTCTGCATTTGCACCAGCATAAGTATCCACAAAAAAGCCCGATAATAAACCGTTTAACTTGGGCATTTTAGTTGCTTTTGCCAGTTTTTGACTTGGTGCTTTGGGGAGTTTTTTCATAGGAGAAACAACAACTTTTTCTGTAGTTGATTTTTCAGGTTTTATAGCAATCTCCTGCGCTTGAATTATTGGTTCTATTTCAGTTATCTCTATTTTTTCTCTTGTATTTTTCTTACTCACCGTTTCTTCTATAGTACGATCTTCATCTGATTGTTTATTTTCAACAAGAGGTGATTCATCCATATTTGCCTTATCTAAATCACCTTCACTTTTTGTCACAAATTTATTTCCATTAGATTGTTTGCTTTCTGTAGAAGGGGCAACCGTTTTTTTATCTTCAACAGTTTGGGCAATATTTGAGGGAGATGTATTTGCTTTTGGAGATGGTTTTACTGCTTTCTCCTCCTTTGTAACAGAAGTTGAAGGGTTTGCCTTATCACTTTTTACTGCAATATTATTTTTATCAGAAGGTACAATCGCTTTTTTCTCCTGAGTAGTTTGAGCAATTTTTGTGGGTGATGTATTTGCTTTTGGAGATGGTTTTACCTTTCCTTGTTCAGAATTATCTTCACTTTTTACTGCAATGTTATTTTTATCAGAAGGTACAATCGCTTTTTTCTCCTGAGTAGTTTGAGCAATTTTTGTGGGTGATGTATTTGCTTTTGGAGATGGTTTTACCTTTCCTTGTTCAGAATTATCTTCACTTTTTACTGCAATATTATTTTTATCAGAAGGTACAATCGCTTTTTTCTCCTGAGTAGTTTGAGCAATATTTGTGGGTGATGTATTTGCTTTTGGAGATGGTTTTACCTTTCCTTGTTCAGAATTATCTTCACTTTTTACTGCAATGTTATTTTTATCAGAAGGTATAATCGCTTTTTTCTCCTGAGTAGTTTGAGCAATATTTGTGGGTGATGTATTTGCTTTTGGAGATGCTACTTTCTCCTCCTTTGTAACAGGAGTTGAAGATGTTTTTTCACTACTTTCTACTACAAATTTATTTTTATTTTCTGGTAAATAATCACGCTGTTTAAAAGTGGAATTGTCTGTTGATTTAGCATTAGTAGGCGTTGATTCTTTTGTAGTAAAAGAAATAACAGCATTTTCTTGTTTAGCAACTTGATTATCAGCAGTTTTAAATGCTTTATCTAAACTTTTACTTGAATTATTTTCAATAATTGTTTCATCTGTTTTAGGCTGTTTTTTAGCCCTTGTAGAAACGACTCTTGCTGTTTTATTAGGCTGCTTTGGTGTTCTACTACTTGATTTTACAGGCTTTTTAGGCTTATTTACTTTATTAAGCTTGTTTGTTTGCTTTTTTGCAGCTTTAGGCTTATTTGTATTAGATTTACCTGTTGCATTATTTAGTGAATCTTTTTTATCATTAAAAAATTGATTTCCAACAGCTTGACTTGCCTTACTTGAAGTATTACTTTGATTGCTTTTTTTCTGTTTTGTATGACTACTATCTGCTATACTGTTATTATCTTCTATTGCCTCTACTTTTTCTCCTATATCTTTTATCTTTTCATTTAATGAAAAAACTCCAACCACTGCCCCCACAATGGCAATAGTAACCGCAGCAGCAGCTAGATATTTAATCCAAAGTGCTTTGGGAGGAGTAGGCAAAAAAGTAGGCTCTACCACAGGAACAGGTTTTGGCGGAATAACCACCTCAATCCGATCCCATAAATCCTCTGATGGTTCGTCCTCAAAATCTTCTAACGACTTCCGAAAAAAGGATTCCAGATTATCTTCATTATGTAAGTCTTTGTCCATAGGCGAAATTACTTAGCGTTTTTAGGGTATTGGGTTTAGGGGTTTGAGTTGCGAGTTTTTGGTTGTAAGATACTATTCATCACATCTGTACTGTTGAGAGTTCAAAAAGTGGTCTTTTCAAAATTGAGTAAGTACCTAGACATAAGATTTAAGACAGGAGACGTGAGATAATTAACTCACTATTAACAATTTATGAAAAATCCAATGATTGTTTAATTTTGTCTAGTTACTTAAATAGACAAAATTAAACAACTACTGAATACATCCTAAAGCACTGATAATATTCAAATTACCCTATACTTAAATACTTATTCAAAAAAATAAAAACTTTAAAATCTTATAACTTTCCAACCTTGCAAACTCCAACAATCTTGTAACCTCTACAACAATTCCAGCTCACGCCAATTGCTTTTCCAACATTTGACGGAGTGTGGCCTTTGCACGCGACAATTGCGATTTGGAAGTGCTGGCAGAAATATTCAACTGCTCACCAATTTCTTGATGCGAGTAGCCTTCTACTACATACAAATTGAAAACCGCCCGATAGCCGTCAGGTAATTGTTGTACCATATTAACGAGGGCTTTCTCTCGAAACTTGCTAAACACCTCATCGTCTGTTTGATAGGTATGCGCTACCTTTTCCAAATCCACATTGGGAAATAGATTTTTGCGCCTGCGAATGTGCTGCAATGCAACATTTACCACTACCCTACGCATCCACGCCCCTAGCGCGCCAGTAGGACGATACTGATAGAGGTCGCTGTAAATTTTTACAAACCCCTCCTGCAACATATCCTCCGCCTCCTCCCTGCTTTTGGCATAACGCATACAAACCCCAAACAGCTGCCGCCGATATTGACGATATAGGGCAGTTTGAGCCATTCTGTTTCCATTTAAACAGCCTTCCAGCAATTGTTTATCTGTTAAATTGTTCCCTAAACTCAAATTTGGTTCTGCTTTGTTCATTGACCCTAGTGCAAAAAGTAGGTAAAAGGTTGCTTGTTATGCCTATTTTTTTGGCAAAAAAAAGTTTTTGTGCTTTTCTGCCAAGTTCGGAATTTTTTTTGATTTTTTTGTTTGGAGTGGAAAGATTTTGGAATTTGTAGGCTGGAGGACATTTCAAATATTACGTTTTCTAACCAAAATAGACATCAAACGCTCCTACTTCCTCAATAGCATTTTCCGAGTAGTGGTTTGTTCACCAACTTTTAAGGTATAAAACAAAGTATTGGTAGACAATGAAACTGGCGGTCTAAAATCAACCGAATAGTTGCCTACTGTTTGCTGCTCATCTACAAGTGTTACTATTAGTCTACCTGTTACATCATGTATTTGTAGCTGTACTTTCGCAGCTTCTGGCAAATGATAGCTTAAACTGGTTTGTTCTACAAATGGGTTTGGAAAATTCTGTAATTGGTAAATATTGGCTCTAGTGATAGGCATTGGGGAAACTTTTGCTTCTTTTTTTGGTGCAACCTTATGGATTCTAGAGCGATCTGGATGACAACTAGAGGTTATAACCACAGCATTTAAAAGTTCATTATCTTCCATTAGGCTTAATTCAAATTCCGTATATTTATTTTTGCGAATAACCACTTCTTTTACAATAGCAGACTGGTAACCTATAAATCGAACTTCCATTTGATAGGTTCCAACAGGAATATCTTTCACTTTACAGTTACCTTCTAAATCTGTTTGCCCTCCATATATTCCCTTTTCATTAGTCAAAGTAACAGTGACAAAAGCAATTCCTTCATCTATTTCAAAATCCATTATGCGCGCTTTTAACATACCCGTTTTCGGTGGCGACACAGCGCGAATTTCTTTCACAACTATTTGATACTCAGCAGGTGTCAATTCTTTCCATGTCATGCCATAACAATCTTCTGGTGGACGAGATGGGTAACAACTTAGTTTTTTTGAAAAAAACTTCACCCACTTCCCTGTAGCTGCTTTAATTTTTTTTTTCTGTGTAATCACCTCATATTCAACTATTTTCTGTGGAATTGTAATTTGGGCTAAAGCCATAGACACCATAAAACACAAACAAATGCTTGTAAATATTGCTTTCATAATTAATTATTTTAATGTTTTATCAAAAAATAACTCCATCTAAGATAAACAATATTTATGAATAGCTACCTTATTTTAAGCCCCATTAACAAAACATTAACAAAAGTAAAAAACAAGAAATTTTTCCACCCCAAGCAACCTTTGATATTCTTTTTGCACTAGGGTAATCAGTTCGTTGGTTGTGGGTTTCAGGTTGTGAGTTTGTAGTTCCAAAAGCAGCCCTTTCAAAATTATTCAAAAAAATTTTCACCCCAAGCAACCTTTGATAATCTTTTTGCACTAGGGTAATCAGTTCGTTGGTTGTGGGTTTCAGGTTGTGAGTTT
>JAHDHV010000139.1:11964-13239 GCA_020631155.1 Bacteroidota bacterium
GCAACCTTTGATAATCTTTTTGCACTACCATAATTAAACAGCTAAATAGTTAGCTTTTTTTTCACTTAAAAAATATTTATGCCTAAAGAAATACACTTATTTATTCAAACAAGTACTTGTAACACAAATTCATCACACCAACTATTTTAATTTTTTGAGGCTAAAGATTTTCTAACAAAAAGCTCAGGAAACAGGATGGCTTCCACAGAAAGAAATTTTATCTAAAAAAAATAAAAAATCATTAAATCATGAGAAAAGTAATTGTTGTATTAGTAAGTCTTTTGGGTATTGGATTATTCACTGCTTGTCAGAAAGATGGCAGCTTTGCAGATGACCAAATGAACGCAGACGATTTAGCGGTTCTGGATATTGTCAATGCAACGAATAAACAAAGTGTTGACCCTAGCGAATTGCCAAGTAATATTATAGATTATACAGAAGAAAATTACTTTGATACGTACATTGAAACTGCCTATTCTGCTGCTAAACAAGGTTTTGGCTTAGAAATGGGTTCTGGAGATGAGTTGTTTTTTACAGAAAACGGTGCAGCCCTAGATGGTGCAAGAAGAGGTTGCGGTGGCAAAGGCGGTCGAGGTCGAGGTGGTTTTGGCAGAGGTGGTGGTGAAAGAGTTGGTATCGAAGATTTACCAGCAGGTATTACCGACTATGTAACAATGAACTATCCTGATGCAGAAATCAAAAAAGCATTTTTAAAAGAAGCTCAATATTACGTTTTATTAAGTGGTCGTACTGTTCTTACCTTTGATGAAGGAGGTACTTTTGTAGGCGAAATTATGCATGAAAGTAAAGACGGCGAAGCCATTGCTATTGAAGATTTACCTGCTAGTATTACTGATTACATCGCTGCTAATTATGCTGATGCAGAAATTAAAAGAGCTAAATTAGTAGAAGATTCATATATAGTTAAATTAAGTGGTCACATCTTGGTAAAATTCGACAGTGAAGGCAATTTCTTAGAAGAAGCAACTTTTATTCACAGTCGTTGTGGTGGTGGAGAAAGAATTGCAATTGAAGATTTGCCAGCAGCTGTAACCGACTATATCGCAGCAAATTATGCAGAAGCAGAAATTAAAAAAGCAAAAATTAATAAGGAAGGTAATTATGTAGTTGGTTTGATGATGGTTGATTCTCGCCTTATTGTAGTATTCGATGCTGATGGCAATTTCTTATACGAAAGAGAATAAAAATTTTATTAAGACGTAAGATAGGAGACATAAGATGTAAGACAACAGCTATTCCAAAACAATCTAACCC
>JAHDHV010000140.1 GCA_020631155.1 Bacteroidota bacterium
TTTACAACAGGCACTAATTTAGAACGCATGGTTAAAAAACTATAAGCTTGCGCGTGTTGTATGGCGTGCCCACATTCATGCGCTGATACTGCTGCCGCTGCTACATTTCGCTGGTTATAAACAACTTCACTTAAGTTAACCGTTTTATTCATCGGGTTATAATGGTCTGTCAATTGTCCACCTACCGAAATCACCTGCACATCAGTAATGCCATTGTCGCGTAACATCTTTTCTGCCACCTCTTTTCCACTCAAACCCACAGGAATCTCAGAGTATTCGTCAAAGCGTGATTTTAACGTCCTACTGACCAACCAACTTGCACCAAATGCAACGGCTGTAATAATCATATAAATCGGATCAAGAATCATAATGTTGATTAAGTTTTAATTTTTTTGCTGAATAATTGTGTAAATAATAGAGGTGAAAATTTGTTGGACACCTCCTATAGAATTAAATGTTTTTACACTAAAAAAAGTTTCCTTTTCTCATTTATTTCGACTTGCGCTTAGATTTCTAGTCACATGACAAGATGCTGCAAATTATTGGATTCTTGAATTATTGAGTTGCTGAATAATTTGATAATCAGCTAATTGCTGAAAAATAAAAGTAAAATTTTAAGTTTTTTTATTTGTTATTAATTGACTAGAAATGTATTCTATACAAGTATAGGTAAAACAAAAAGCCCAACAATTTGCTTTTGGCAAACTGTTGGGCTTTTAAAAGAAAAATGATTTTTTTGATAAAAAAGTTTGGTATTTACCTTACACCTCTGCCACTTTTTCGACAGCTTGAATGTGTAATTCTTCATACTGTTCATCATCAATTGGCGAAGGTGCATCCAGCATAGTGTCGCGGCCGCTGTTATTTTTCGGGAAAGCAATGAAGTCACGAATAGATTCTTGGCCACCCAAAATAGCACACAAACGATCAAAGCCGAAAGCAATACCGCCATGTGGAGGTGCGCCATATTCAAAGGCACTCATCAAAAAGCCGAATTTATGCTCCGATTCTTCTTTGTCCATGCCTAAGAGTTCAAACATTTTTTCCTGTAAATCGCGCTCGTGAATACGAATAGAACCGCCAGCAATTTCGTTGCCATTCAACACAAGGTCGTAGGCATCCGCTTTGATGTCGCCCCAGTTTTCAATGGTTTCCCAATCC
Organism: Bacteroidota bacterium; assembly: GCA_020631155.1. Classification (GTDB taxonomy): domain Bacteria; phylum Bacteroidota; class Bacteroidia; order Chitinophagales; family UBA2359; genus JAHDHV01. The sequence continues at coordinate 1,162 of JAHDHV010000140.1, forward strand.
GCTTTTGGCCGTGTAAATGGATGGTGACAAGGATTCCAGCGATTACCATCTTCATCCCATTCCAAAAGTGGAAAATCTAAAACCCAGAGGGCTTTAAATTCATCGGCTTTGCGTAAGCCTAAACGTTTACCCATTTCTAAACGCAGTTCACCCATTTGCTTGCGAACTTTAGCGGTATCACCTGATAACACTAAGAGCAAATCTCCAGCTTTCGCGCCAGCTTTTTCTGCCCAAGCTTTCAAGTCATCTTGTCCATAGAACTTATCTACAGATGATTTAAAACTGCCATCCTCATTGCATTTCACGTAAACCAAACCCTTCGCTCCAATCTGTGGACGTTTAACCCAATTGGTCAACTCATCCAATTGTTTACGGGTATAACTCGCACAGCCTTCTGCACAAATACCAACTACCAACTCCGCACTATCAAATATTTTGAAGCCTTTATTTTGAGCCACATCATTGAGTTCGGTAAAGGTCATACCAAAACGGATGTCGGGTTTGTCTATGCCATATAAACGCATTGCGGTATCATACTGCATTCGCTCCACTTTTCCCAAATCGTAGCCTAAAATGCTGTCAACAACATGGCGCAACAGCCCTTCAAACATATTCAAAATATCTTCCTGTTCTACAAAAGACATTTCACAGTCAATTTGCGTAAATTCAGGTTGACGGTCGGCGCGCAAGTCCTCATCACGGAAACAACGCACAATCTGGAAATATTTGTCATAACCCGATACCATCAGCAGTTGCTTAAAGGTCTGGGGGGATTGTGGTAGTGCATAAAACTGCCCCTCATTCATGCGTGAAGGCACTACAAAATCGCGCGCACCTTCTGGCGTACTTTTGATAAGGAAAGGTGTTTCTATTTCCAAGAAACTGTTGTTGTATAAATATTCGCGCGCTGCTCGCGCTGCCTTGTGACGCAATAGGATGTTTTGCTGCACATTAGGTCGCCGCAAATCTAAGTAGCGGTAACGCATCCGAAGATCGTCGCCGCCGTCTGTATCTGATTCGATGGTGAATGGAGGCGTTTTAGCCTTGTTCAACACCTTTAGGTTATTTACGATAATTTCAACGTCGCCCGTAGGCATTTTGGGATTCTTGTTGCTTCGCTCGTTGACTGTTCCTGTGGCTTGAATTACAAATTCGCGACCGAGTTTGTTGGCTTGTTCACATAGTTCAGCATCAGTATCCATATTAAATACCAACTGAGTGATTCCATATCGGTCTCTCAAATCCACAAATGTCATCCCGCCGAGTTCGCGAACACGCTGCACCCAACCGCCTAGCGTTACCGCTTGACCATTGTTTTCGATACGCAATTCGCCGCAAGTGTGCGTTCTGTACATTATTGCATCACTAATTTAAAATGATAAAATAAGTTGTAGCGATCTAGTTGTTAGAAATCAGATAGCTACAAAGAGGTGGTTTTGATTTTTTTTAACAAAAAAATTAAAACCTTGTAACATCCAATAACTGTTTAACAACCTTTGATATATAAAAAAATAACAACTTCATTGGGCTACTATTACTAAGTAACCACTTTTCTTAAAGGTTACAAAGGTATTCTTTTTTTTTAGTTATATCAATAGGTAAAAAATAATTTTTTAAGCCACTGTTTACCATCTTTTACTTTACCGCTTTTTTATAAGGGTTCTTTTTTTTCTTATTAGGCTTCGCTGCCTTTTTCTTTTTTTCTGTTTTATTATTTTTAGCATCTTCTACTTCTTGACAGACAGTACCCATATAATCGGTTTCTGCTTCTCCCCAGATAGGCGTTAATTCATTGTCTGATTCATAGGTAGCATAACGTATGATGGCTTGTTGAACTATTGGGCAGGAATCGTCTAAGCCGTTTTTATTATCAGGAGAAAAGAAAGAACGTTGTGCCTGTAGGAAATAGATGCGAGGGTTGGTTTCGTCTAGTTCTTTGGCTTTTCGTATAAAATCACGAACTAGTGGGTCATAGCGTTTTTGGCGAGTAGTAGGGTTGATGTCTAAAGTCATTTGATAGATGTATGCTTGTAAAAGCATTAATTCTGGATTTTTTGCACTAATTTTTTTTGCCCTATCTATTGCCATTTGTGCGTGTTCTATGGCGGCATCTCTTTGTATAGAATCACGACCGCCGTAGGCCATGAGGTTAAAACAGTAGGCAGTATAATATTCCGCTTCCCATTGTTCAGGGTATTTTTTGGCGATGGCTTCAAAATCTTGGGCAAAACGAAGAAGGGCAACACTATTTTTGACCTTATTCATAGCATCAATTTTGCTCTTCATGGTTTTGACAAATTCCTTTCGGATTTCTGCTTTTTTCTCCGCCAATTCTTTGGCTACTTCTTCTGAGGTTTCCACCTTTTTGTCTTGTGCGAATGTTGCTAAACTAATACCAAGACATAGCAATAAGATAGTTAAGAATTTATTCATAGTATTTAATTAATTAGATGTTTAGATATTTGGCTTTTTGGACTTTTGGCTTTTTGGATATTTAGCTTTTTGGCTTTTTGGCTTTTTGGCTTTTTGGCTTTTTGGACTTTTGGCTTTTTGGCTTTTTGGCTTTTTGGCTTTTTGGACTTTTGGACTTTTGGCTTTTTGGACTTTTGGACTTTAGGACTTTTGGCTTTTTGGACTTTAGAAATTAGTACACTAATCCACAAAAATAAAAAACGTTGATGTTTTCAGTACTGATCGTCTGAAATTTATCAACGTTTTTAATAGAATTTTCTTTTGTGCGGACTATCAAAAAAAGGTCAAGATTTGAAAAATGATCCTTTGTGAATTTACTTTCGAGGCTGTTTATAAATAGGTACAGTAGAACAAGGTTCGCCATACATCAATGATTTAACAACGGGTTTTAGGCGGCGTGTTATTTCAAGATAGGCAGTGGGCGGAATGGGTTTATTGCCACAGCCTTTAATGACTACTCGCTTGTCACGGTATTGCTCCACATCAATAGTAGCGATTGTTTGTTGAAATAAAATGCTGTGTACTGTATTTTCATCTCCAAAAAAGACCTTTTCCGTTTGTTCTTCCAAATAACGAGCTACCAACATATAAGCCCACATTGGAATGATGGCATCGGCTGTGCAAGTAATGGCAACATTTTTGGCTTGGTAAATTGTCCAATCGTGCTCTTTCAGAGATTTTCGAAAATCTTTTTCCTTTAAAATTAATTCCATAAACAAAAAAGGTTTAAGGTCAAACACTAGTGTTTTTTGTTTGGGAAAAAAATCTTCTAAGTTTAGGGTAATGATGCCGCTTTGTGCTACTCTATTGACAATCATAGGCTTGTTTAATTACTCGTTCCGAATTGCGAATTCGAATGGTTTTTAATTATGAATTTCGGTTATTTCTACTGTTAGAACATTTAGGTTAATGGAATCGTTCACCAATATTTATTGTACAAAAAAATAGCGCAAATGAATTTCCTCATTCGCGCTATTTTTTTTGTTTTTAAGTACCTAGACAAAATTAAACAACCATTGGATTTATCATAAATCATTAATAGTAACTTAATTATCTCACGTCTCACGTCTTAAATCTTATGTCTAAGTACTTATTTTAATTTAAGTAAAACTTTAACACCTTGTAACTTTTCAACCTTTCAAACACATTTACTACTGTCTTCTACTAAAGCGGCCATCATCTACTTCGGCAGCATTAACAAGAGACTTGAATACGCCCGCTTCTGGGTGCAAAATACTATTTTGTAATTGCTCTGCATTTGCTTTTTGCGTTGCGGACACATCTGTTGAGTCAGCTGCTGCTCGGAAAGAGTTGACTTTTACCACATACACGCCTTTGTCTCCCTCTACGATTTCCGTATCCCCTTGTTTAATATTAAAAACGGTTGCTTGTACTTTAGGTTCGTTACCTATTTTGGGGAGGAACTGACTGCCAAAGTCAATATCTGCTGTATCTACTTTTGTATCTGGTAGTGACTGAGATAAGCTGCGTAAGTCTTTTGAACTTCCAATATCTTGTTTGATCTTAGCTGCTTTTTTCTGCTTTTTCACTGCATTTTCCACTTGCGTCTTAACACTTGGATTTGACAAGCTTACTGTTCCTTCTGGCGAGGAGCCTGTTAAAGCAACTACTACATAATTTGAAACTGTTTCTCCATCTTTTTGGTCATCTACTTGAAATACTCTTTCACAAACATCTCCTACGTTATTTTTGAACGCCCATGCAACAACATCAGAGGAAACACCAACACCTTCAATTTCAAAGGAGTTTTTGGTTAAGCCAGATGCAGTTTGTAGTTGTATGCCTTCTTTTTCGGCAGCAGCGCGAAGGGCTTCTACACTTCGATTCATGCCTGCAAAGCGGCTTGCTTGTTGGTAAATGCCATCTCTTGTCGCTTTACTAGGTTCTACGTTTTTGCTTAAATAACCTAATTGAACGGATTCGTTATTGCCTAAACTTTCTAGAATTTCCACTATATACCAAGCATTAGGGGTAGGAGAAATAAAACGAGCACCTTGTTTATTTTCATAAAATAAAGCACTGTTTAACTCTTTAGGAAACTGCCCTGGTTTGATGTAGTTTTCCAATTCACCACCTGTTTGTTTAGATTCATCTTCGGAGTGACTACTTGCCAATACTTCAAAATCGCCGCCAGTATCCAGCAAGTTGTTAATGCTATCAATGCGTGTTCTTGCTTTGTCTTTGCCACCTGCTTTGTCGTAAGTAACGGCAATAACGCGAATTTTCAAAGAGTCGGCAACACTTTGACGGTTGACTAATTTAGCCGCTACATAAGCACCATTTTCCAAATAAGGACCATAAACAGTGCCAACAGCTAAACCAAATAAAGTATCTTTTTGAGCACTGGTAATTTGGTCTTTAGTAACGAAACTACCATCATAAGGAATTTCTGTATACTGTCGTTTTAAGAAACGCTCGATCTCCTCTGGTGGTGTATTGCGAAACTTAGCGATGCGTTCTGTTACATAATTTTTAGCATCAGCATCATCTTTATCAGAAGCAACAATAGGATAAGAAGTATACTCTATTGTACGTGTTTCTTTTGCCTCAAACTCATCCTGATGTTCATTCAAATAATTTTTCAAATCTCGTTCTTCAACAGTAATTTCCCCATCGTCAACAGTGGCATAATCAACTGTTAAGTAGCTAATATTGGCTTTTTTTCCTTTTTCTGTATTTTGCTGTTCAGCCAATTTAGTAGGCACATAAATCGCTTTGGATATCATATCCGTATATTTTTTACGTGCTTGTTCTTTTTGTACAGACTGCTCAAAGGTAGCCCATTGTGCGCGTTGGCTTTGTGCCTGTGGATTATCTGCTTTGAAGCCCTCTACATACTGACGCAATTTATTTCTATCAAACTGCCCATTTTCGCCTCTAAACAAAGGAGCTTGAGCAATGGTAGGATGTGGCTGATCTCCTAACAATAAACTTTTTAATTCTTCATCAGGAACATTTAATCCTAACTTCTTCAATTCTTTTTGCGTAAGTTTATCCTCAATGTACTGATTCCATGCTTGTTCTCGAATGGTTAATCTTGTTCTATCATCTACAGTCAGTCCACTATTTTGATAGTTGTTAACAATATTGGTTACCCGTTCCTCATACTCAATTGCAGATATTTCTTCACCATTTACAGAACCTATTGCATTTGGATTGCCGCTCACACCTTGCGAACTGGAAGTCACATCCATCAAGATGAAAGCTAAGATAGCTGCTGCAATGATGAAAACAAGCAATCCCACACGTTGTCTAATTTTTCCTAATACAGCCATTGTTTATTTTATTTAAAATGATTGTCTTTTATTTTCGGACTGCAAAAATACATTTATTACCTCTTAATTTCAAAGGTTTATCCAATATTTACAACTAAGTTTCAAATACTTTGTCATTCATTGATTTGTTATTCGTTGCGCTTTGATTTGTGATTAGGTTTTTTTTGCCTAACTACTTGGCATTTTTTCATCTGAAAGGATGATGTATCTATGCCCTTAATGTGTTGATTGTTAGAGATTTGTGATTTTTTTGAAGCCCAAAAAATAATTTAGTACTTTCCGTCTTCTTTTTTCAGTTTAAGCCCATTTCAAATTGAATGTTATAACTGAAATATAGAATTTTTAGCAAATTGCTGTTGTCAAGAGGCAACTTACTCGACTGCTTGAATGGTCATTTTCACCTTTTCGATGCGTGTATGACTAACTTCGGTAATTAAAAAGCTAAACTGGTCAATATCAATAGTTTCGCCACTTTGAGGAATATTTTCATATTTATTGACAATATAACCTGCTAATGTTTCATAATCTCCTTCGGGAATATTTAGTTCATAATGTTCGTTGAGGTAGTCAATTTCTAAGCGTGCCGAAAATTCATATTGGTTATCTGCGATTTTCTGTTCTACAAAAGATTCGTCATCATGTTCATCTCGAATTTCGCCGAATATTTCCTCAATAATATCCTCTAAAGTGACAATACCTGCTGTACCGCCAAACTCATCCGCAACCAAAGCGATGCTTTTTCGCTCTTTGATAAACTTATCCAACAAGTCAGCCGCCGCCATCGTTTCAGGAACTTCTATAATTTTCCACACTTTACTGCGTTTTTTTAATAAGTCCTGATGGTGTAGATAACCGATTACGTGATCAATGCTATCTTTGTAGACAATTAGTTTGGAATGTTTAGTTTCTATAAAACGTTGTTTGATAATGTTTAAATCATCAGTATGTTCAATAGCTTCGATTTCGGGGCGAGGTATCATACATTCACGCACTTTGATATGTCTAAGTTCTAGTGCTTTTTCAAAAAGATTAGTGTCTACATCCTCATCTTCTTCATCATGAACAGTCATTTCTTTAAGATAATGCTGGAGGTCTACACGCCCAAATACAGCCTTTTCTTCGTCTTTGTAGTCAATGCCAAATAATAAACGAAGCAGTATTTTGGCTAAAAAAACAACGATTGTAACAAATATCCAGAAAGTCCAGTAGAAAAACAGGAAGGGAATGGCCACAACATTGAAAATGCCATTAGGGTTGAGGCGGAATAGGTTTTTTGGGATAAATTCTCCTACAATAAGAATGATGATGGTAGAAATGAGGGTTTGGCATAGGAAAATCAGGAGTTCTGCTTCTCCGAATAGGCTGATAAGTGGAGGTTCTAATAACTTGGCTATCAATATACTGTAGAGAACTAAAGCGATATTGTTACCTACAAGGGTTGTGGCCAGAAAACGCGAAGGTTTGCCGAAGTATCGCCCTAGTGTACGGCCAAGTATGCCGCCTTGCTTCTTTTTGAGTTCTACCTGTAATTTATTGGCAGAAATAAAGGCAAACTCTAAGCCTGAAAAGAAAGCTGAGGCCAAGAGGGTTAGTATTAAATAGAAATAATCCATATGAAGGCATTAATCACCAAAATAATTGTTGCTATAGTTGTTAGATTTATTCAATTAGGTTCAACATTGGGTTAACATTGACGCACTTTTTCCCAGTTTATGTTTTTTTGTTGATTACCTAGTTTTAGCTAGGTGTACTTAAAAAAAAATGCTCAACAGCACTGCTTTTGTTAGGTATCTATTTTGACAAAACTTGCCTAGCATCTAAAATGTTTTCAAATTATTGTGTAGAGCAATTGAAAAAAAGGTCATTTTTTTGTAAAAAGAAGTAGACATTATCTACCCTGTTATACCCAATTATTAGCTTGTATATCAATTGATAAAATAAAATAAATATGCTATAACATTAGCTGATACTAGCTTGCAAATATAGTTCAATTACAAGGTTTATGCAAAAGTGTTTGGTCAAGTGTATGTTGGTTTGATGAAACTTTAACTATTTTTTTTCGTCTCTATTAAAGTAAAACTGTGTAAACCCGTTAATTGTAAAACCAATTATTTTTATTTGGTTTTGCTAAATTAGGCACGAAAATAGTACCATTTTTAATTGTTTGATTAACAAGCATGATCAATCATCTCGTATGATACATTTGTTTTCAACTTTTATAGATAACAATTACATTGGTGTATAAAGTTTTATAGCCCATTTAAATTTAGTAGTGGCAGTACTCCCCTTTTGTTGCTTACTACTAAACCTAAATAGGCTATAAAATTGATGTGAATGGCTTCTGTTCAGTTGTTAAAACATTCTAGCCCTAATTATCATTCTAATTATTTGCTTTCTCTGCTTGTAGAATAGAATCCACTTTTGCTGGCACTTCACTTTGTAGGCGCGCTTCACAAACCCTAGCTACAGAATCTCTAAGTAGTTCGGTTCGGGCTGTTATAAGAGAATCAATGGTGGCTTTTTCCATAGCAGGATCGAGTGTTAATCCGCTATTTCCACCGCAGCTGCTCAACATGAAAATGCTGATGCTGATAACCATAAATGACTTAATACTTTGCATATGTAAAAGAGTTTAGTTATTTAACAGGAAATAAAAAACAGATGATTGTTTAGGGAAATGGGTTGCTTTTGTGTTTGTTGGCACAAAGTAATATCAAAAATAAGTTTTTCTAAAAAAAAGAAATTTTTTTTTGAAAAAAAGTGCATTTTCACTAAAAAATCATAGTAAGTGTATACAGTTGATGTTTACTATTAAAAAATGACTTTTCGTTGACAACCAAAAAATTAAGCATAAAAACAACAAAGTTGTGTATAAATCTTATAAATTTGTGGCCAATAATGCTATAATTTCCATTACAAATTGCTTTTATGGTGGATAAAGTCCTTACTTTTAAAGCTTAAAAAGCTCAAATAATGGTTTGTTATTAGCAAAAGTGAAAAAATTATACAAAAATGTTCCTCATTTCTCTACATTATTGCTAATAATGGTCTATTTTAGTGGATGAAAAATGAAGAACAAAGTAACGCAATAGTTGGGTTAATAGATATCACTGTAGATTGTGGTTTTTATTTTTTACCTTTATCCCATCTACATACACTGAATATGAAGTGTATGAGAAGTTTAATTGTTATACAACATTAAGCAAAAAATCGGCGAATTAATTTGTTTATTAGAAATAGCAACATATATTTGCACTGCTATTCTATATGTTTTAAGATATTATATTCTCTTTTAATAGGAACTTTGTTTCAAGTTAAGTGCAACACCATCTTTGTTAGAATAGTTGTTGTTTTTTCTGTATATTTATAACCAAAAGCAAAAAGAAATTTGACAAATCATAAAAATTACTACCTATGCTAAGTAAGAAACACTTCTTTTTTGCCTTGATATTCATATTATTAGGCACGTTTCCAATACTAGCGCAGGATGAAGGCGACGGCGGCGAAAGTACGCCTAAAACAACACAAGGGGATGATTATCCCTATCCGCCTTTCAGAAGCGAAGAGTATAAGGAATTCGTCAAAAAGGGTAAGCATGACCAACAAGACAAATTCTTGGATAGAGCATATCCATTCCCTGCACGCCCAAAAGATAAGTGGCAGTTAGGGCTTAATGTCGGTCTACTCATGATTAGTGGTGATGTGAAAGCTCGCCCAGGATTAGGATTTGGTATTAATGTTCGCAAATCTTTAGGTTATCTATTTTCTGTAAGGTTAGGTTTCATGATGGGGAGCACTACTGGACGAAACTGGGAACCTACCGAGGGCTGGGCTAGAAGTAGTCTCAATGGTGCTATCCCAAACAAAGCATTGTCTGGCGCACCTTATTACTTGGATTACACAGATGCAAGCAAAGTACCTGATTACCGAGGTTTAAATGGGGAAGCAATTTTCTATAATTACAAAACTAAGATCAGAGAATTGACGCTTTCTGGTATTTTGACCCTGCACAATCTACGTTTCCACAAACGGCAAACTAGATGTGAAATCTATGGTTTAGCAGGTTTTGGTGGTACAGCTTATCGTGCTTTCACAAACCAGTTAGATGGAAATGATAATGAGTACGATTATAGTGGTATTATTGAAGACCACTTTATTAACTCACCAGACAGATTTAACTATGATCAGCGAAGTGAGGTATTAGATGCATTAAGTAATCTTTGGGATGATTCTTATGAATCTCAAGCAGAACGTCACTTTGATGATTTTACACCTTTTGACAATTATTCCTTCAAACCCACAGCACACGTAGGGGTTGGTTTTGCATTTAAAATTAACCGCTTAATTAATCTTGCCCTTGAATCAAGAGTGACTTATACCAATGATGACTTATTGGATGGTCAAAGATGGCAAGAATGGGGTGCTTTAACTAGAGATTATGATACATATATTTACACTCGTGGTCAATTAAATATTAATTTAGGGGCTAAAAATTCTGTAGAACCTTTATGGTGGATGAATCCTTTGGATTATGCTTATGCAGAATTGGGTGAAGCTCCTTGTTGTGACGATCTTCCTGAACTACCTGACTTGGCAGATGAGGATAATGATGGCGTTCCTAATGCTTGGGATGAAGAGCCTGATTCTCGCGAAGGTTGCCCTGTAGATACAAAAGGTAGAATGTTAGACAGTGATAGAGATGGCGTATTAGATTGTGATGATAAAGAACCTCATACTCGTTATGACGCTATTGATAAAGTGGATGAGTTCGGTATCGCTCCTGAAATGACTATTGCTTGTACGCAAATTGATGACATTTGTAACTGTGTGAAGCCTTGCGCGCCAAAATGTACTGTCGGCGGTCGTTGTGATGATGGTGATGCTAATACCATTGATGATCACTACGATGAAGATTGTAATTGTGCGGGTACTCCTAAACCAAAATGTATCATAGGTACTTATTGCGATGATGGCGATGCCAACACGATTGAAGATCACTATGATGCTGACTGTAACTGTGTGGGTACTCCTAAGCCAAAATGTATTGTAGGCACCTTCTGCGATGATGGTGATGAAAATACACAGTATGATCGTTATATCAATGAGGAGTGTGAATGTAAAGGAGAGCCTGTGCTTGAAACGCCTCCGCCACCTCCAGCTTGTTTACCTGGCGGTCGTTGTGATGATGGTAATCCAAACACTATCAATGAGTACTACGATAAAGATTGTAACTGTATAGGTGGTGAGGTTCCTCCGCCTAAGTGCGCGCCTAAAAATACTCCTTGTGATGATGGTGATCCTAAGACCATTAATGACGTAGAGGATGGCGATTGCAACTGTAAAGGTATTTGCCCACCAGCAGGTACAGCTTGTGATGATGGTAATGAAAAAACCATTAATGATGCAGCAGATGGCAACTGTGGTTGTGAAGGTGTTTGCCCACCAGCAGGTACAGCTTGTGATGATGGCGATCCAAAAACCATCAACGATGCAACAGATGGCGAATGTGGTTGTAAAGGTATTTGCCCACCAGAAGGTACGGCTTGCGATGATAAAGATCCAAATACAACCAATGATGTAGCAGATGGTAACTGTGGTTGTAAAGGTGTTGTTCCTTGTGCGCCAAAAGGTACTCCTTGTGATGATGGTAACTCACGTACAATTGGTGATGCACAAGATGGTAACTGTAACTGTATAGGTACTGTACCTCCACCACCGCCACCTCCACCACCAGCTTCTACTTGTTGTGATCAGGTATTGCCAAGAATCTTGTTCAGCTTGAACAAATATTCTGTACGTCCTGAGTTTAAAGTACAATTAGCTGAGGTTGCTGCTTTCTTGAATGATCCAAGCTGTAGCGGTGATAGATTAGCGGTTATTGGTCACACAGATGTACGTGCGGATAATGCTTACAACGATGTATTATCTTACAAACGTGCAAGAGAAGTGGTTGATATCTTAGTTAATGAGTTTGGTATTCCAAGAAACCGTCTTGTAATTGAATACAGAGGGGAAATGGATCCAACTATTGGCGGTTTAAGTTCTTCTCCTTCTCAGAAAAATATTGATGCTGATCATGCATTGAATAGAAGAGTTGAGTTTAGATGTGCTGCTCCTGGTGCAGTAGATATGCCAATGCCTCCTGGTCCAGCGGATGCGGGTAGCAGAAAGCCTAAACCACAACCTAAACCGTAAGCATACTTATAATATTATTGATTAAGTTTTTAGGGTTAAAATAAATGTTGTAAAGCCTTCGATTGTATAATCGAGGGCTTTTTTAGTTTGTGGTTGTG
>JAHDHV010000141.1:0-7595 GCA_020631155.1 Bacteroidota bacterium
CCCTCAATTTTGATCCTAAATTAAAAAAGGCTACCGAAGCATTGGGTAGGTTAAAAATTAGAGGTTAGTGACTAGTGAATCAAAATTCAACAATTTGCAATTCAATAATTAATTAAAAAATGAAATACCCTACTTTTTTTCTAGTCCTTTTGTTATTAGTTACAATTAGCATACTACCTTCTTGTGAAGAAGTACCTCCTAATATTATACTAGAAGAAACAGAAATGCCAGAGGATACAGTGTCAAACAATGCTGCAAGTATTGATAGTATCCGTTCAGATACGACTTTTATTGCTGCTAATATAGCAGAAGCGCAAGCAAAAGTTGTTGTGATGGAAGAATTTAGCGGTGTTCGTTGTATTAATTGTCCTGAAGGACATGAACAAGCACAGGCTCTTTTAGATGCTTACCCTGACCGCTTTGCAACTTTGACCATACATGCAGGTTTTTTATCTGCACCTTATCCTGAAACTCAAACAGATTATGTATTGTCTGTTGGAGAAACGTTGTATGATTTTTTAGGTACAGAGGCGGTTCCTGCGGCTAGTATTGATCGCATAACTTTTGATGGAGAAAATGCACCTACAATTTTAGTGCCTAGCAAATGGGCTGCTAGAGTTACACAGCAATTGGACGTAACAACGCCCGTCAATGTTTATCTTTATTATGACTATAATGAAGGCACTAGAAATCTATCTGTATATGTTCAAATGCAATATACACAAGCTGTCAGTACAGAGCATTATCTAAGTGTCGCGCTTTCTGAAAGCCATATTATTGATGCTCAATTGATACCAGAAGAAGGTGGAAAAGTGCAGACAGATTATGAGCACAATCATGTCTTGCGCGCGCTTCTTACGCCAGCTACAGGACAGGTTTTGGGAGCTAGTAAAGAATTAGGACGTGTGATTGTTCAAACTTTTGACTTTAACATACCTCAAGACTGGAATAGCTCATATATAGAAATTGTGGCTTTTGTTCATGAAAATGGAAGCAATAAGCAAATTTTACAAGGAGCTAAAATACACCTCTAACTAATTCAAGGCAATTAGCCATAAGGCTTGAGATAATTCATTCATTATTAATTAAGTACTTAGACATAAGATTTGAGACATGAGACGTGAGATAATTAACTCACTATCAATTATTTATGAAAAACTCAATGGTTGTTTAATTTTGTCTAGGTACTTATTTATAGCAAATTCACTTGTTTTTTTTAATCCAACACTATAATACTACAAAATTTTATATTTTTTTAAAAAAAAAGCAAAGCTAATTGTATGCTACTTTTACCTCGCAACCTATAACTAATAGTTAATTCACAACATATTATAGCAACAAAAACCTTCACAGTTATGTAAATATTTTAACTAACGTTAGTTTGGCGACAGTATTTATGCTTAACTAAATGGTAATTTTGTTGATAAATTGTAAATTTGCTCAAACATTTTTTACCCTATTTTATAGTAAATAAGTAGTTAGCCAAAGTTAAACAACATTTGAACTTATTGTAACCTATTAATAATGATTGAATTATTTTGACACTCTCCAATATTCTATCTTTGTTTAGGTACTCAAGATGTTGGAAAAAATTTGTCTATTTAAAAATTAATAAGTGCCAAGCACTATTTAATTGTGCACGATTTTGTGCTAAAGTATTAGAAATGAGCAGTTTAGTCTTTTACTATTGTAACATTAATTTTGTCTAGGTACTTACTTTAGTGTTTTTCCATTGTTTATCCCCCTTTTCAAGCTGAACAATGTTCTATTTATCCCCCCCTTTTAAATAGAATATTGCTCTATTGGTTGTTTTATTATTTATCCCCCTTTCTAAAATTAGTATATTTTTATAGTCCCTAAAGCCTCCACAGATTTACTAGTCATGCTCTGCCTAGAAAGGGTGACTATATGCACAAGCAAGAATAATAACTATTTAAAAACATATATACTACTCATTATCAATCCAAAATACATACACCATTTCACATTAATCATCCCAAAAATATGCAAAAAAAACTAAGCGTTATTTTTTTTACCCTAATCCTATGTACCTTGAGTGCTTATGCCCAACTAAATATTACAGAAGCCTCAAGAGTGAGCTATTCTAATGTTGAAACAAGTGATATTTGGGGTTATACTGCACCTGATAATCGTGAATATGGCATTGTAACAACCAGCCAAAGTGTCCATATTGTTGATGTAACTGTTCCGAGTAACCCTGTGGAAAAGTTGGCTGTAACAGGCTTACCTGATACCTATTGGCGCGATGCTAAAGCGTGGAATCAGTATGCCTATGTTGTTAGTGAAGGCGGGCTAGGTCTCCAAATCATTAACTTGAGCAATTTACCTAATAACCTATCGCAGTCTGATGTTACCTATTGGACGAGTGGCAGTTGGTCAGGTGGTAATGTTAGTTTTTCTACAGCTCATGATATTTACATTGATGAGTTCGGTTATGCCTACATTCTGGGGGCAAATTATGGTGTAGGTGGGGCTATTATTTTGGATTTAAATGTTAGTCCTACAAATCCACCAGTTGTAGGTGTTTATGATGAACGCTATGTACATGATGCTTTTGTTCGCGACAATATCATGTGGTCGGCCGAAGTGTATAGCGGTATTTTTTCTGTAGTGGATGTTTCCAATAAAGCTAATCCTACAGTACTAGCTACACAGGCCACCACTGGTGGTGTTACTCATAATATTTGGTTAAGTGACGATTCTCAAACTGCTTTTACTACAGATGAATCAGGTGGAGCTTTCATTGAAGCTTATGATGTTTCTAATCTGGGTAATATTACACTTATTGACAAATATCAATCTAGCCCCGGCTTAAATGTTATTCCTCATAATGTTTTTGTTTACAACGATTTCTTAGTCATTTCTTATTATAAAGATGGTGTAGTTGTTGTGGATGCTAGTAATCCTAGAAAAATGATTGAAGTAGGCAATTTTGATACCTTTGATGCTTCACAAAACAACAATCATACTGGTGGTGGTTTCAATGGTTGCTGGGGAGTATTTCCTTACTTTGACTCTGAAACTATTTTAGCGACAAGCTTTGAGGAAAACGGTAGCGATAATTACTTATTCGTTTTATCGCCTAACTATCAACGAGCTGCGTTTTTGGAAGGAATAGTTACAGATGCCAGCAATGGCAATCCTTTATTTAATGTAAATATTACCATTACAGAGGATGCTACAGGCAATACAACTACAGCTTTTGCTGGAGATTATATTACAGGTTTCGTCAATGGTGGCACTTATACGGCCACTTATACGGCATCTGGTTATATTAGTCAAACAGTGACTGTTACTTTGGTCAATGGCAATATTGTTATTCAAAATATAGCTCTACAACCGCAAGTTGCCTTCTCTTACACTGGACAAGTAATAGACGCAGCAACCAACGCCCCCATTTCTGGAGCAGAAATCATTTTAAATGATGGTTTAACGGAATACTCAACAACTACAAGTGGCAGTGGCAATTTTAATATGGCTTTGCCCGGTGCCAATACTTATAGCATATATGTAGGTCAATGGGGATATATCACAAAGCTAACTTCCAGCACTATAGACCCTGCCAATAGTACGGTAACAATTTCATTAGACAAAGGCTATTACGATGATTTTGTATTGGATTTTGGCTGGACAGTTAGTGGAAATGCTTCTACAGGTATCTGGGAATTAGGCGAACCGATTGGAACTTCTTATAATTCAACGAATGACTCTAATCCTGATGTAGATATCAGCAGTGACTTAGGCAACCAATGCTATGTGACTGGTAATGGCGGCGGCGGTGCAGGTAATGATGATGTTGACGATGGTACTGTTGTTTTAAGCTCTCCTATTTTCGATTTAACAAATTATGGAAGTGCTGAAATCAGCTATTATCGTTGGTTTTTTAATGCTGGTGGAAATGGCACCCCTGATGATGTTTACGAAATAAAACTAAGTAATGGAAGTACTACAGTAACCATTGAAACCTTAACAGCCAATAGCCCACAATCACAGTGGCAACAAAACTCTTTTATTGTTAGTGACTATATCACGCCAACAGCTAATATGCAGTTCATCGCTGAAACCGGTGATTTAGGAGATGGACATTTGGTAGAAGCTGGATTAGACCTCTTTGAAGTTCAAGACCTTAACCCACCTATTCCAGATGTTACCTTAAAAGCAACTGTGTTTTTGCAAGGTGCCTATAATAATAGCTCTGGCTTAATGAGTACTGCGCTAAAAAGTAATAATCTAATTCCAACTAACCAACCTTTTAATGCTAACCCTTGGAATTACACAGGAAATGAGTCTGTCTCTAGTACTGCGGCAATTCCTAGTAATGTTGTAGACTGGGTCTTGGTTGAAGCGCGTGCTGCTAGTGACATCAATCAAGTTCTTGAAACAAAAGCTGCCTTCTTAACAAGCAATGGCAATCTTATCAATACAAATGGAACGGCAGGTGTTACCTTCAGCACCCTAACCAATGGAGCAAGCTACTACATAGTAATTCGCCACCGCAACCATTTAGCAGTCGTTAGTGCAACCGCCTTTGATGTTGCCAATACTGCTAATTTCGACTTTACCAATCCCAATAATGTTTTTGGCAATAATTCACAAGTGACGCTATTAGGTGGGGCTTTATATGGTTTACATGCTGGCGATATTAATGCAGATGGTGTAATTAGTGTGGCAGACTTTAACTTTTACAAAGTTGAATTATCCACGACCAATCAATATACGGATAGTGACAGTGAATTAAACGGCAGTACAACCATTGGCGATTTTAATAAGTATAAACCCAATGCTAGTGTGATAGGTGTTAGAACGATTCGCTACTAAGAAATTAAATTAATAAAAAATACCTTTATTCTTCGTTCTTTAATCACAAGATTACCAAAAATACATAAATATTTTTTTTTAAAAAAAAGAAAAATTTTAAGTAAAAACCTAATATTCCACAAACCGCTAAACTGTACATTACTTAACTTACTTACTTTGTCTTTTTTCATTGAGCAGATTACCAAAACAAAAGAATTAACATAACACAAAATTTACTTTTAACTTATGAGGTACTCATTTTCAAAAAAAATCTTCACCCTAATTCTAAGTATCGTTCTAGGGTGTTGTTTTCAAATAGATTTAACAGCCCAACAACGAAGTGGAACGGGCATTTTCTTGAGCGGACAAGAAGTAAGCCGTTGTGGGACAGACATATATATGCAACAACGTTTTGCGGAAGACCCTTCACTTTTACAAAAATTTCAGGATGCCCAAAATACATTGTATCCTCCAAGTGGAATAACTCAGCGAATTGCTTGTGATGGTTCTAACACAGTTTCTGTTCCTCTAGCCTTTCACTTTGATAACTCATTCTCTTGTGCTGATGCAGCTTGTATGATGACTAAAATACAGGATGCTATCGCAACCTTGAATGTTGATTATGGCAATAATACGGGATCTCCTAATGCGGCAAACTGCCCCAGTGCTTATCCTGATATTTCTACAGGTACTTGTATTACCTTCTATCTTGCCCAGCCTCCAGCTTGTGCAGGCTTAAATCCTTCTTGTGATGCACCTGTCACTATTGGTCAGTTTCAAGGTGGCTATAGTGGCGGTGGTAATGGTGCTGGTGCTTGTTGGGATGACTACCTAAACGTTTTCGTGCAAAGCCCACAAGCAGGAAACTTAGGGGTTGCCGACCAAATTCCTGATGCCCTACCTCCAGACGGCCCAGGGGAAGGTGTTACTTTAGGAGCTCCTTATTTTGGCGGTACAGGTGGTCCGTGTGGCGACTTTGATACTGATGGCACTTATAATTTAGGTAAAACATTAGCACACGAAATCGGTCACTACCTAGGATTATTCCATACCTTCCAAGGTGGTTGCGGTGATGAACCAAATAATACGTTCAGTGGAACGCCTATCAATGTAGATGATACGCCTGCTCAACAGTCGCAATATTTTGGTTGTCCTACTGGCTGTGTTGCTTCTGGCTGTGGTGGTGGTACTAACCAACAAACGGCCAATATCATGAACTATACAGATGACCCTTGCATGGACTTGTTTACCGAAGACCAAGCCTATGCTATGAATGTTGTAGCAAACGGTTTATTTGGTAATTTAAGTATTCCACCAGCTCCAGCAGGTGCCGATGTTGTAACAACTTGCGGGGGAACTTGCTCTTGCCCAACTGTTGTAACTACTCCTTACAGCAATACAGCAGAATTTTGTATCATCTCTGGTGATTACACCCTACCCACAGATTTATCCTCAGTTGTTTCTGATGAATCAGGTACTTTTGTATGGAGTACTGGCAACTATCTAAGTGCTGGTGGTACTGTACTTTCTGGTACTACTTATACGCCTACTACCCCTGCTTCTTGCGCGCCAGAAGACCAAATTATTTACCTGAACTTAACTTGTGTAAGTGATGCAGCTGTTGAATTAGATGCTGGAACAATTACCTTGACAGTTTATCCTGATCCAACCACTTTTGCCACTGCTGATTTGGTTACTTTTACAGATGGTGATTGTAATGGCCCGACTTGGGTAGTTACTCCCGGTTGTGAGGCCTATGTAACAGTTGCTCAAAATGGTGGCCCTGCTTTCCCAGTTACTGCGGGTTCTGGAACAGTAAATTATGATGTAACTTTAAATTACCCTACAGAATGTTGTGAAATTCTAGGTGGTGTTATTGAATTAGTGGGCACCATTGGAACAACAACTTTAGATGATGGAAACGCTACTCAACCTTGTCAAGACCTTGGCGGAACTAATAATGACGAGCCTGCTATTTGGGAAATACAATTTACCATTCCTCCTGCTCAAAATGCCACTGATGTAAATGGTACTGGTTTAGGTAGCATCATGGAGGTTTGTTTAGATATTACCCTAAATAATCCTGATGCCGTTAATATTACTTTAGATAGCCCTACCTGTGGCTCTTATGAGTGGGAAGACTTATGGTTAGGTTCTGCATTTACTGGGGGTAGTAATACAGGACCTATTACTGTATGTTTCACTCCCGGCACTCCTAATGGCGAGTTTGACGGCACCTTTGATGGCGATGGAAATACAAATGGAACTGGTACCTTTGAAAATTGTTTGGTTAATGGTGACACATGGACACTTTATATCGCAGATTATAACTGCTGGTTAAATGGTCCAACAGGAGGCACTATTAATAGTGCCACAATTACCTTTAATGATGGAAATGAACCTCCACAGCCGGGGCTTTGTGATTTCATTGGTTCTGCTATTTATACTTGTACAACTACTGCCTGCCCAACTTACACCCCTCCTACTTTAGCTACTACTGGCGCATGTGGCGAGGTCATTACAGCTAGTGGAACATTAAACCCATCTACCGCCACTAATGTAACTTATAATTGGTCAATTAGCGGTAGTACAACTTCCACTATTTCTGGTAATACAACCGCAACCGCAACCATTACCTTACAAAATAATACGTGTGTAGATGAGACCCTTAATGTAGACTTAACAGTCACTTGTATAGATGATGGCTCTACCATTTATACAGGAACAGTAGGTAGTATTGTTATTGCTCCTTGTACAACTATGCAAGCTTGTGATGA